>NZ_DJTF01000065.1:0-47602 GCF_002438125.1 Pseudomonas sp. UBA6315 | reverse complement strand
GCTGAATGGCGGACGGCTCTTCGTAGCCGGTCGCCAGAACGGCAGCAACAATATTCGGATTGAGATCGAGAGCGGCGAAGCCGCCGGTTTCCTGGGTCATGGGTCTGCCTCTAGGTGCATCCGCAAAGACCCATGCTCCAAAGCTGCACATGCCTTGAAAGACCAAAAGGTCACCCAGGCAGCTTTGGCGGCGGGGATTTGCGAAAACGATTGAAAAAGAAAACTTGGGAAGGTCCGCCTAGCGGACGTGCAGCCGAAGCTGGACTCGGAGGATTTGCACCACCTGATTTTGAGGTCCGCTAAAAGACCGGCGCGTACTATACCCGAATTAACAGAAGGAAGTGAGGAAAATTTTCGGGGTTCAAGGCCAGTATGGGGCCATCAGCGATGGCTGGCTGAAACGTTACTTCTTGGTTGAAATCACTGGCCCCATCGCCGGCAAGCCGGCTCCCACAAGAACAGCACCGATCGGTGAGGGAGCCAGCTCCCACAAGAACAGCGCTGATCGGTGTGGGAGCCGGCTTGCCGGCGATAGGGCCACAAGCCACCCAGCAGATCTTCAGCTGGCCGGCCGAATCTCCCGTATCAATCCTTCAAGGCCATACCCCAGCCGCGGCGCCAGCGCCTCGGCCCGCGCCCGCACACCGTCCAGGTCCAATTGCTGGTCAAGGTCGGCCGGCACCAGCAGGATCACGTTGCCCTCCTTCACCGGCAGCTCCCAGTAATGCCGGTGGTACAACCCGCGCAGCAGCGCCGCGCCCAGTGGCCTGCCGTCGTCACTGGCCCACTGGTTGATCACCAGCCAGCCGCCCGGGTTGAGCTGTTTCTGGCAGTTTCCAAGGAAGTTCCAGGCCAGGTGCCCGACACCCGGCCCATGGTCGGTGTACAGGTCGACGAACAACAAGTCGGTCTTCTCCGCCGTGGGCAGCAGCTCCAGGGCGTCGCCAATGCGCACGTACAGCCGCGGGTCGTCGTCCAGGCCCATGTACTCCATGGCCAGGCGCGGCACGTCGGCGCGCAGTTCGATGGCTTCGATATCCTCCAGCGGCAAGAACTTCATGCACGCCTGGGTCAGGGTGCCGGCGCCAAGGCCGAGGAACAGCGCGCTTTCTGGCTGCTCATGGCACAGCGCACCGACCAGCATGGCGCGGGTGTAGTCGTACTCCAGCCAACTGGGGTCGGCGGTGAACACGCAGCTCTGCTCGATGGCATCGCCGAACTCGAGGAAGCGGTAGTCGTCCACCTCGTACACGCTGATCACGCCAAAGGCATCCTCGACCCGGGCCAACAGCCGCTCTTCCCGCTCCGTTGCCATCTACCTGCCACCTGCCCGCGCAAAACGCGCATTGTCCGCCAACGCCCCCGATGCAACAAGCGCGGCGGCAACTGTTACCATGGCAGGCATGCCCAAACCGACCAGACCGAGCCTGTGATGAACCGACCGTGGAGCCCTGACAGCTGGCGTGCCCTGCCGATCCAGCAGCAACCGACCTACCCCGATGCCGCGCACCTGCTCAAGGTCGAGCAGACCCTGGCCAGCTACCCGCCGCTGGTGTTCGCCGGCGAAGCCCGCGAGCTGCGCCGGCAGTTCGCCGAGGTCACCGAGGGGCGCGCCTTCCTGCTGCAGGGCGGCGACTGCGCAGAGAGCTTCGCCGAGTTCTCGGCGGCGAAGATCCGCGACACCTTCAAGGTGCTGCTGCAAATGGCCATCGTCATGACCTTTGCCGCCGGCTGCCCGATGGTCAAGGTCGGGCGCATGGCCGGCCAGTTCGCCAAGCCGCGCTCCTCGGGCGACGAAACCATCGGCAACGTCACCCTGCCCGCCTACCGTGGCGACATCGTCAACGGCATCGGCTTCGACGAAAAAAGCCGCGTGCCGGACCCGGACCGCCTGCTGCAGGCCTACCACCAGGCCACTGCCAGCCTCAACCTGCTGCGCGCCTTCGCCCAGGGCGGCTTCGCCGACCTGCACCAGGTGCACAAGTGGAACCTGGACTTCATCGCCAACTCGGCGCTGGCCGACAAGTACCACCAGCTGGCCAGCCGCATCGACGAAACCCTCGCCTTCATGCGCGCCTGCGGCCTGGACAACGCCCCGCAACTGCGTGAAACCAGCTTCTTCACCGCCCACGAGGCGCTGCTGCTGAACTACGAAGAAGCCTTCGTGCGCCAGGACAGCCTGACCGGCGACTACTACGACTGCTCGGCGCACATGCTGTGGATCGGCGACCGCACCCGCCAGCTCGATGGCGCGCATGTGGAGTTTTTGCGCGGGGTGCACAACCCGATCGGGGTCAAGGTCGGCCCGAGCATGAACCCTGAAGAGCTGATCCGCCTGATCGACACGCTCAACCCGAGCAACGACCCGGGCCGGCTCAACCTGATCGTGCGCATGGGGGCCGGCAAGGTCGGCGAGCACCTGCCGGGGCTGATCCGCACCGTCGAGCGCGAGGGGCGCAAGGTGCTGTGGAGCTCCGACCCGATGCACGGCAACACCATCAAGGCCAGCAGCGGCTACAAGACCCGCGACTTCGCGCAGATCCTCGATGAAGTGAAGCAGTTCTTCCAGGTGCACCAGGCCGAGGGCAGCCACGCCGGCGGCATCCATATCGAAATGACCGGGCAGAACGTCACCGAATGCATCGGCGGCGCCCGCCCGATCACCGAAGATGCGCTGTCAGACCGCTACCACACCCACTGCGACCCGCGCATGAACGCCGACCAGTCGCTGGAGCTGGCCTTCCTGATCGCAGAAACCCTCAAGCAAGTGCGCCGCTGAGCAGCGCCCGACGCAACTGGCTGCCCTCCTCGCGCGGGCAGTTCAGTTGCACCCGCTCAAGGCCCAGCCACCGGGCCAGGTGCAGCAGCTGCGCCGCCAGCGCCTGATAACCCGCCTCGCCCAAGCCCGCTGCCTCGGCATGCACGGCATGCACCGCCAATTGCCCCTGCGCCCGCTCGGCGCGCAGGTCCACGCGCGCGGCGATGCGCCCATCGAACAGGAAGGGCAGCACGTAATAGCCGTAGACCCGCTTATGGGCCGGGGTGTAGATCTCCAGGCGGTAGCGGAAATCGAACAGCCGCTCAGTACGCTCGCGCTCCCAGACCAGTGAGTCGAATGGCGAGAGCAAGGCGCTGGTTGCGACTTGCCGGGGAATGCGCGGCGTACCGGCGCAGTAGGCAGGTTGCTTCCAGCCTTGCACCTGCACCGCTTGCAAGCGGCCATCGGCAAGCAGCTCGGCCAGCGCCGCCTTTGCCTGCCCAGGCTCCAGGCGGAAGTAGTCGCGCAGGTCACGCTCGGTCGCCACGCCCAAGGCTTGCGCGGCGTGCAGCATCAGGCCCTGGTGGGCATCGGCCTCGCGCGGCTGGGGCATGTCGAGGATCGCTCGTGGCAGTACCTTGTCCGGCACATCGTAGAGCCGCTCGAAGCCGCGCCTTCCAGCCACGGTCACCTCGCCTGCGGCGAACAGCCATTCCAGTGCGTGCTTTTCTTCACTCCAGTCCCACCAGGGGCCGGCGCGCTCCTGGCGCGTGGACAGGCTGCCGGCGCCCAGCGCGCCTTGTTCGCGCACGGCTCGCAGCACCCGGGCGATCACGTCCTGGCGCTCGCGGCCAAACTGCGCCAGCTGCCGGTAAATGCCGCGGCCGTCGGCGGCATGGGCCATGCGCCAGCGCAGCAGTGGGTAGAGGCTCAAGGGCAGCAACGAGGCCTCGTGGCCCCAGTACTCGAACAGCTGGCGCTGCCGGCCACGGCCCCAGGCGAGCTGGTCGAGCATCGCGGGAGCGTAGTCGCCCAGGCGGGAGAACAACGGCAGGTAATGGGAGCGGACCAGGGCATTGACCGAATCGATCTGCACGACGCCCAGGCGCTGCAGCATGCGCTTGATCGCAGGCAGCGTCGGGCAGGCTTGAGGCGGCTTGGCGAAGCCCTGGGCAGACAAGGCCAGGCGCCGGGCCTGATTGATTGACAGCTTGAGCAACACTTCAGGCCTCCTGTGGGTGGCTGCTCGACTGCTTCGCGGGGCAAGCCCGCTTCCACAGCTACCCCACTGCCTTGAGAACAGTGGAGCACCCGTGGAAGCGGGCTTGCCCCGCGAAGGGGCCGGCAAGTACACCGACAAACTTAGCCTACTTGCGCAGCGGGTCATCCCAGAAGTGCCGCTCGGCCTCTTGCTGGATATCCGCCCTACTCAACCCCAGGTCGTGCAAGGTGGCATCGCTGAGGCGGGCCAGCTCGCGGCGCTGGCAATACAGCTCGTACCAGCGCAGCGGCCGGTCGGCAGCCACGTGCCACAGGTGGTTCAGGGAGAAGGCAGGTTGCTGGATGGTGCTGACATGACCTTTCATCGTGAAGCCCTCCGTGTTGATGGCTCCAGTCTCAGGCCAGGCATAAGATCAATCCAACGAATGTTTCTGATGCCATGCATCTCGGAGATTGATGCAATGTCCCAGTACCAGAGCCTCGATGCCGACGTGCTGCGCACCTTCGTCGCCATCGCCGAGCAAGGCGGCTTCACCCGCGCCGGGGAAGTGGTCAACCGCACCCAGTCGGCCGTGAGCATGCAGATGAAACGCCTGGAGGAAGACATCCTGCAGCGCCAGCTTTTCGAGCGCGACGGCCGCCAGGTACGCCTGACTGCCGAGGGCCAGGTACTGCTGGGCTATGCCCGGCGCATCCTCAAGTTGCATGGCGAAGTGTTCAACACCCTGCGCATGCCGCACATGGTCGGGCTGGTGCGCATTGGCACCCCGGATGATTACGCCATGCGTTTTCTGCCGACGATCCTTTCCAGCTTTGCCCAGGCCTACCCCTTGGTGCAGGTGGAGGTGCATTGCGACTCGTCCAAGCAACTGATGCTGCGCCAGGACCTGGACCTGACCATCGTCACCCGCGAGCCAGGCAATGAAGTGGGCCAACTGCTGCGCCAGGAACGCCTGGTGTGGGCCGCTGCCGAAGGCTTTTGCCCACAGGAGCAACGGCCGATTCCACTGGCCCTGTTCAATACCGACTGCTTCTGCCGCGGCTGGACCTGCAATGCCCTGGAGGCCCAGGGCATCGACTACCGCATCGCCTACACCAGCCCCAGCCTGGCGGCGATCTTTGCCATCGTCACCGCAGGGCTGGCGGTGACGGCGCAGCTGCAGAGCCTGATTGCCGGCAACATCCGCATTCTCGGGGAGCAGGATGGGCTGCCGCAGTTGCCGGTGGCCAATGTGATGCTGCTACGCAATACCCAGACCCAGTCGCCGATTACCGACTGCATGGCCGACTACATCGTCGAAGGGTTCCAGTGAACGAGAGGCCGCTTTACGCCCCAACCCCACAGGTGCAGCCTGTGGGAGCCGGCTTGCCGGCGATTGGGCTGCGTAGCTGCCCCTAAAGCTCGAACCCGAGCATCACCGCACACACCACCAGAAACACGCAGAACATCCCGCGCAACACCTTCTCCGGCAGCGCATGGGCCAAGCGCACGCCCCAGCTGATACTCAGCAGCCCGCCCACCGCCAAAGGAATGCCCACGCTCCAGTCGACACTCTGGTGCACGCCATAGGTCAGCAGGGTCACCGTGGTACTCGGCGCCGCCAGCGCCAGCGACAGCCCCTGCGCCACCACCTGGGTGGTGCCGAACACGCTGGTCAGAATGGGCGTGGCCACCACCGCGCCGCCGACCCCGAACAAACCGCCCATGGTGCCGGCAAAGCTGCCCAGCACGCCCAGCCACGGCCAGGGATAACGCAGCGCGTTGCTGGCCGGTGCCACCTTGAGGAACAGCCGCGCCACGTTCCACACCGCCAGCGCCACCAGAAACCCGACGAACCCCAAGCGCATGGAATGCGCATCGATGCCCACCGCCCAGATCGAGCCCAGCCAGGCAAACAGAAAACTGCACAGCGACAGTGGCAGTGCATGGCGCAGTTCGATGCGGTTGCGCTGGTGGTAGCGCCACAGCGCCAGCAGCACGTTGGGCACCACCATCACCAGCGCCGTGCCTTGCGCCAACTGCTGGTCCAGGCCGAACAACACCCCAAGCGCCGGGATGGCAATCAGCCCTCCACCAATCCCGAACAAGCCGCCCATGGTGCCCAAGGCCGCGCCCAGGGCGATATACAACAACCACTCGATCATCAGGGCCTCGTCCGCCTGCGTAAGTTATCCACGCATGCTAACCAGTGCACTCTGGCACGGAAACGCACAGCAACGCACAATGGCTGTGCGCTTCATGCATAAGCAAGGTGCCCCATGAGCCCAGATGCCCTGACCGACCAACTGAGCCTGTTCCTCGATGTGCTGGAGGCCGGGAGCTTTTCCGCCGCCGCGCGCCGCCACCCGCTGACCCCCTCTGCCGTAGCCCGGCGCATCGACAACCTGGAAAGCGCAGTCGGCAGCCGCCTGTTCACCCGCAGCACCCACGCCGTGCGCGCCACCCCGGCCGGCAAGGCCTTTGCCGAACGCGCCCGGCGCATCATCGAGGAACTGCGCCTGGCCCGCGCCGAAGCGGTGTCGCTGAGCAATGCCCCGGAAGGCCTGATCCGCATCGATGCCCCTGCCGCCTTCGGCCGCCGCCACCTGGCCCCGGCCATCGCCGACTTCCTGGTGGCGTACCCAGGCCTGGACGTGCAACTGCGGCTGATCGACAGCTTCGTCGACCTGCACGGCAGCCACCTGGGCGAAGTCGACCTGGTGCTGCGCGCAGGCCCCTTGGCCGACACGCGCCTGGTGGCCACGCCGCTGGCGTACATGGTGCGCATCGCCTGCGCCAGCCCCGCCTACCTTGCCAGCCGCGGCCTGCCCGATTGCCCCAGCCAGCTGCCCGAACACGACGGCCTGGACTGGGACGGCCTGGCACCGCCCTTCGCCTGGCGCTTCACGGTGCAAGGCCAGGCGCGCCAGTTCCGCCCCTCGCGCATGCGCATGACCGCCAACAACGCCGAAACCCTGCTGTTCGGCGCCCTGGCCGGCCTTGGCATCGCCCACTTGCCAACCTGGCTGATCAGCGACTACCTGCTGCGCGGCGAACTGGTGCCGCTGTTCTGCCACAGCGGCCTGCCGGCGGCGGAGTCCAGCGGCATTTATGCGCTCCGCCTGGAACATGAAACGAACTCTCGCAGTCGCTTGCTGCTCGAATTCCTCAAGAGCCGCTTCAGCCCGATCCCGCCGTGGGACCTGGCGCTGCGCAGCGAATTGCGCTGGCAATGAGCGCACTAATCATCAGCGTGCTAGATTTCTCTATCGATGACATTCAAGGACCTGCATGAACGCCGACACCCACGCCTCCTGTGACGAGCTGCTGCTGGACAACCAGGTCTGTTTCGCCCTGCACTCCACCTCGTTGCTGATGACCAAGGTCTACAAGCCCCTGCTCCAGGCACTGGGCCTGACCTACCCGCAGTACCTGGCCATGCTCGTGCTGTGGGAGCAGGACGGGCGCACGGTGGGCGAAATCAGCCAGCACCTGTTGACCGACCCCGGCTCGCTCACGCCCCTGCTCAAGCGCCTGGAAAGCGAAGGCCTGCTCGAGCGCAACCGCAGCCGCGAGGATGAACGGGTGGTGCTGGTGCACCTGACCGACAAAGGGCGAGCCCTGCAAGAGCAAGCCAAGGCGGTGCCGCCATGTATCCTCAAGGCCAGCGGCCGCAGCCTGGAACGCCTCAAGCAACTGCAAGCGGACTTGCTCGACCTGCGCAACAACCTGCAAGAGCACCTCTGAGGGCTAAGCTGTGTGATGCCCGTTCCGATGGACGGTGAGTATTTATCTTGCGCGCAAACTAATTGCGCGCTAATTTAAATCCCGTACCCACCCGGCGCACCTGCCTTGACCAGGGCGCACAGCACATTCGCGAGGCTCATCATGCAAAAGGTCACTCCCCTGTACATCGCAGAAGCCACTTCCACCGGCGGTCGCGACGGCCAATCCCGCTCCAGCGACGGCAAGCTGCAAGTCAAGCTGAGCACTCCCAAGGAACTGGGCGGTGCGGGCGGTGACGGCACCAACCCCGAGCAGATGTTCGCCGCCGGCTATTCGGCCTGCTTCATCGGAGCGCTGAAGTTCGTTGCCGGCCAGGAGAAGAAACAACTGCCCGCCGACGCCTCGATCACTGCCAAGGTCGGCATCGGCCAGATTCCTGGCGGTTTCGGCCTGGATATCGACCTGCACGTCAACCTGCCGGGCCTGGCCCAGGCCGACGCTGAAGGGCTGGTGGAAAAGGCGCACAAGGTCTGCCCGTACTCCAACGCCACCCGCGGCAATGTCGATGTGCGGTTGCACGTGACGGTGTAGATCGCAGGCACAAAAAAACCCGGCCAAGGCCGGGTTTTTCGTGCTCATCACAAGAAGAATTACTTCTTGGAACGGCCCTTGAAGCTGTTGTCGCGAGTGTCGATGTCGATCCACTCGTCGATCTGGATGAAGTCGGCAACCTGAATCTCGGTACCGTTCTTCAGCTTGGCAGGCTTCATGACCTTGCCGGAGGTGTCGCCACGGGCAGCGTTCTCGGTGTAGGTAACCTGACGGCTGATGGTGGTCGGCAGTTCAACCGATACCAGGCGGCCTTCGAAGAACACGGCTTCGCAGATGTCTTCCATGCCTTCTTCGATGTACGGCAGAACGGCGTCGATGTCTTCGGCGTTCAGTTCGTACATGGTGTAGTCGGTGGTGTCCATGAAGGTGTACGAGTCACCGCTGATGAACGACAGGGTCGCTTCTTTGCGATCCAGGATCACGTCGTCCAGCTTGTCGTCGGCACCGTAGACGGTTTCGGTCTTGTAGCCGGTCAGCAGGTTCTTCAGCTTGGTCTTCATGATCGCGCTGTTGCGACCCGACTTGGTGAATTCGGCTTTCTGTACCAGCCACGGGTCGTTGTCGATCCGCAGTACGGTACCGGGTTTCAGTTCTTTACCAGTTTTCATTACGAAGTATCCGAATCTGGATGGATTTATAAAAATCGAGGCCGCGTATCATAGCGAATTTCGGTAAAACTGTACTAGCGCCTTGGCAAGGTCCGGCCGAGCGGCCTGCCGGGCCGCCCAATCGCGGGCATGCTGCTGCAGTTGCGGCCAATGTTTGCGGGCCGCTTGCCAGGCCTGGCGCATGTCGTGGTCCATGTTCCAGGCACGCCATAATGCCATCAGCGCCTGTGCGGCATCGTCCGACAAGCCTTGCCGATAATGCCCAAGGAACGCTTCGAGCTTTTCCCAATGGGCGTTTTCTTCCTGCACGTAGATGTGCCAGAGCATGGGGCGCCCGGCCCACTGCGCGCGCACGAACGAATCCTCACCGCGCACGGCATTGAAGTCGCAGCACCAGAGCAGGCGGTCGTAGTCGTCCTGGCTGACGAACGGCAGCACCTGCACGGTCAGCGCGCCGCGCCGGTGCAGGTCGCCCACTGCAAGCGCGGGTTCGCCCAGCCTGTTGGCCAGGTCCCCCAGGATGCGCCCACTGGGCACTACCAGGTGAGTGGCACAGCTGTCTGCGGCCAGCGCATCGAGCCAAGCGCCCAGTTGCGGGTTTTCGTAGGCGAACAGCGAAATCAGCTGTGCACCCTTCGCCGGCTGAACACCCAGCCCCTGCAAGAACGCCGTGCGCGCCTCGGGCGACTGCTGCAAGGCATCACGCTGCGCCAGCAATGGCGCCTCGCGCAGCAACCCACCGGTCTTGTCGGTGAACCCCGGGAAGAAGAACACCTTGCGCAGGCCATTGGCTTGCGGCGACGGCAGGCCGTGGCAACCCTCGACCCAGTCTTCGGCGCTGAGGTAATCCAGGTTCAGCCACAACGGCGGCGTAACGCGGGCACGCATCGCCTCGATGTACGGCGCCGGCAGCTGGCAGGCAAAGGCACCGATGACCACGTCCGCAGGCTCCACTGGCTGCCACTGGGCGGGCCAGGCACGCACCTCCACGCCCTGCTGCCATTGCTGCGCGGCACTGGCATCAGCGCCCGGGCACATGGGCACGAAGGCGTTCAGGTCGTCCACCCACAGGCGCACCGCCAGGCCGTGCTCGGCCACCAGCTGCCGAGCCAGGCGCCAGGTCACGCCGATGTCGCCATAGTTGTCGACGACGGTGCAGAAAATGTCCCAGGTGACCTTCATGTGCCCTCCGCTCGCCCTGCGCAAAAACCGCGAATTCTGCGGCTAAATTGTCGCCGACAAAAGCGCCGGCGCTGAAATTTCGCCCGAGGCCATGCGACAATGGCGCCTCGACCCGCCCTGCCAGGAGGCCGCCATGCCCCGCCACCGTGAACTGAAGATCACCCTCAAGCCCCTGCAGCTCATCGTTTGCGTGGCCTTTGGCCTGTGGCTCGGCGCCGTGGCCATCGCCCTGAGCCTGTGGCTGGCCCTGCGTCTGTGGCCAGAGCAGGTGCAGCCGGTGGCCCAGGTACTCGCCCCGGCCGTTGCCCGCAAAGCGCCAGCGCCCGCAGCACCTGCCGATGCGCAAGGCGAGATGTTCGAGCGCTACAAGGCCATCCTGCACAAGCAGGAGCTGCAGCAGGCCGCCGAGGCCGCCCAGGGCAACCCGCGCAACCTCAACAGCCCCAAGTGCCAGTTCTGGCTGTCGCAGAACCGCACTGCGCCAACCGACAAGAGCCAGGCCAACGTGCTGGAGTTCTGTTACTGATCATGGACAAGGCCACCCTGCTCAGCGGCATCATCGCCGCCTTGGAAGCGGACATGGAGGTGCTGCGCCGCGCGGCGCAGACCGCCTACGAAACCGCCACCGCCGAAGAGAACATCGCCGAAAACAAGTATGACACCCTGGGCCTGGAGGCTTCGTACCTGGCCACCGGCCAGGCCCGGCGCACGGCCGAAATTCGCCAGGCGTTGCTGACCTACCAGCAGTTGCTGCTGCGTGACTACGACCCGGCGCGGGGCGTGCAGGTGAGCAACCTGGTGACGCTGGAGGATGAGGATGGCGGGCAGCGGCTGCTGTTTCTGGGGCCAGAGGCAGCGGGGTTGAAGATTGGCGAGGGGGATGGGTTGGTGACCGTGATTACCCCGCGCTCGCCCCTGGGGCAGTTGCTGGTTGGCAGGAAGATCGACGATGAGGTGAGCCTGGGGGCGCAGGTGTTCTTCGTTATCGCGGTTGCCTGAGCCGGCCCTATCGCCGGCAAGCCGGCTCCCACAAGTTCTTGTGCTGAATCTGAGAGCAGTGGAGTACCTGTGGGAGCCGGCTTGCCGGCGATAGGGCCAACACCGTCTTACCCTTGAGCCAACGCATCGAAGCGCCCCGCCAACCCCCGCTCGGCAAACTGCTCCACCACAAAATCGATGAACGCCCGGGTCTTGCCCGGCAACAGCTTGTGCCCGGCGTAGTACAGGCTGATATGCCCATCGTCCACATACCAATCCGGCAACACCCGCAAAAGCGCCCCGGCGTCCAGGTAAGGCACGGCAAACGGCAGGCTCACCAAGGCTATCCCCAACCCCTGCACGGCCACCGCGCAAGCGGCATCGGAATCACTCATGGTCATCGCCTGGCGCAGCAGCAAAGGCTGCTGCTCCTGCGCGCGGCTGGTCAGCGGCCAACTGCGCACACGCCCGGTTTGCGGTGAGCGGATCAATATCCCAACGTGGCGCTGCAGCACTTCGGGGTGTTCGATCGGCGCATGCTGTTGCAGGTAGCCAGGTGACGCCACCAACACCCGATGCGCCACCGTCAGCTTGCGCGCCACCACCCCGGGCGGCAGTTCGAAGCCACCGCCAATGGCGGCATCGAAGCCCTGGCCGATCAGGTCGACCTGGCGGTTGTCGAAATGCCAGTCCGGGGTGATCGCCGGGTAGCGCCGCAAGAATTCGCCCAGCAGCGGCAACACATAAAGCCGGCCGAACACCGTACCCATGCTTACCCGCAACAGCCCCGCCGGCTGGCCTTCGGCGCTTGCCAGGTTGGCCACGGCGTACTGGATGGTGCGAAAGCTGTCGCTCACCTCCCCGAGAAATCGCTGCCCTGCCTCGGTCAGGGTCAGCTTGCGCGTACTACGCTGGAACAGCCGCACGCCAAGGCGCGCTTCCAACTGGGCGACGTGCTTGCCCACTGCCGCCGGGGTCAGGCTCAGGCGCCTGGCTGCCTCGGCGAAACTGCCGACCTCGGCGCTGCGGATGAAACATTCGAGGGCGCTAAAGGATTCCGTGGCCATGATTGCCAACCAAAGGTTCACTCTGCTGATAGTGATTGCCATCTTATCAGTAGGTAATCAACGGTCGATACTGCGCCCATCCAAGGCATTCGGCCTTGCTTCCAGCAGGAGATCAGCATGTCCAAGCAATTTAACCTCGAAGGCAAAGTGGCCCTGGTCCAGGGCGGTTCGCGCGGCATCGGCGCCGCCATCGTGCGCCGCCTGGCCCGCGAAGGTGCCCAGGTGGCCTTCACCTATGTCAGCTCCGAAGGCCCGGCCCAGGCCCTGGGCGAAGAAGTGCAGGCCGCCGGCGGCCAGGCCCTGGCCCTGCGCGCCGACAGCGCCGACGCCGCTGCCGTGCAACTGGCGGTGGACGACACCGTGAAAGCCTTCGGCCGCCTCGACATCCTGGTCAACAACGCCGGCGTGCTGGCGGTTGCGCCACTGGCCGACTTCGACCTGGCGGACTTCGACCGCACCCTGGCCGTCAACGTGCGCAGCGTGTTCGTCGCAAGCCAAGCCGCCGCCCGCTACATGGGCCAGGGCGGGCGCATCATCAACATCGGCAGCACCAACGCCGAGCGCATGCCGTTTGCCGGCGGGGCACCGTATGCCATGAGCAAGTCGGCGCTGGTGGGCCTGACCAAAGGCATGGCGCGTGACCTGGGGCCGCAGGGCATCACCGTGAACAACGTGCAACCGGGGCCGGTGGACACCGACATGAACCCGGCCAGCGGCGAGTTCGCCGAGAGCCTGATCCCGTTGATGGCGATCGGGCGTTACGGCCAAGCCGACGAGATCGCCAGCTTCGTCGCCTACCTGGCGGGTCCGGAAGCCGGCTACATCACCGGGGCCAGCCTGACCGCCGACGGCGGCTTCGCAGCCTGATCGAACGGTTGCCGGTGCCCGTGCGTACCGGCAACCGCTTTCAGCCCGGCATCAGCTGCTGATCGAGCATGCCCAGAAACGCCCGCGCTGCAGGCGTGGGGCTGTTCGACCACACCGCATACAAATGCCGCACGGGCGCATCGGCCAGCCGCGCGACCGCCACGCCCGGGATACCTTGGGCACTGCGCTCGGGCACCAGCCCGACCGCCATGCCCCGCTGCACGAATTTCTCCACCAGACGAATATGGCCGATCTCGAACTGCACCCGCCGCACCAGCCCCGCCGCCTGGAAGGCTTCATCGGTCTGGCGCCGCGCGCCGGTACCTTCAGGGAAATCCACCAGCACCTCGCCAGCCAGATCGGCGAGCGTCAGTTGGGGGCGGCCGGCCAGGCGATGGCCCAATGGCAACAAGGCCACCAGTTCCTCACGCGCCAGCAGACGATGCTGAACACCCTGCACCACTTCGCCCTGCCACAGGCCGATGAACCCCACATCCAGGCGCCGCTCGCACACGTCCGCTATCAGCCATTCGCTCTTGGCCGTGAGCCAGCGCACGTCCACATCCGGGTAGCGGCCATGAAATTGCGCCAGCAGTTCAACCAGGTCCAGCGCGGTCAGCGAACTGATCTCGCCAATCGACAGCCGCCCACGCACCTGGCCACAGGCCGCGGCCACGTCATCGGCAATCCGCCCCGCAGCCTCCACGGCCGGGCGGGCGCTGAGCACGAAGGCTTCGCCCGCAGGCGTCAGGCGCACCCGCCGCGAACTACGCTCGAACAGGCTGACGCCCAGTTGCGCCTCCAGGCGCGCCACCTGATGGCTGAGCGCCGACTGCACCACATGGCAGCGCTCGGCGGCGCGGGTGAAGCTGCCGGTGTCGGCCACGGCCAAGGCATATTCAAGCTGCTTGAGGTTCATCGATCTATCTGCTTTTGAGATGGATAAGCTGATAACTATACATTGGCGTCATGCCAGACAACTCCAGATACTAATTGCCACTCACCACTGCCCGCACCGAGATTGCCATGAACGCCCCCACCTTGAGCCGTGCCCTGATCCTGCTGATGGCCACCGCCACCGGCCTGGCCGTGGCCAGCAACTACTACGCCCAACCGTTGTTGCACAGCATCGCCGAGCAGTTCGGCCTGAGCACCGCCAGCGCCGGCAGCATCGTCATCGCCGCCCAGCTCAGCTATGGCGCCGGGCTGTTGCTGCTGGCGCCGCTGGGTGACCTGTTCGAGCAGCGCCGGCTGATCGTGGTGATGACCGCGATCGCCACCCTGGGCCTGGTCATCAGCGCCTGCGCCCCGAGCCTGCCCTGGTTGCTGCTGGGTACCGTGCTCACGGGCCTGTTCTCGGTGGTGGCGCAAATTCTCGTGCCACTGGGCGCAACCTTGAGCGCACCCGAGCAGCGCGGCCGGGTGGTGGGCACCTTGATGAGCGGCCTGCTGCTGGGCATCCTGCTGGCGCGCACGGCGGCAGGCTTCATGGCCGAACTGGGGGGCTGGCGCAGCATCTATGTGCTGGCCGCCGTGCTCATGGCCATCACCGCCGTCGCCCTGTACCGCAGCCTGCCGCAACACGACAGCCATGCGGGGCTGAAATACCCGGCCTTGATCGGCTCGGTGTTCCGCCTGTTCGTCGAGGAGCCGGTGCTGCGCCTGCGTTCGTTGCTGGGCCTGCTGGCGTTCAGCCTGTTCGCTCTGTTCTGGACGCCCCTGGCGTTTCTGCTGGCCAACGAGCCCTACCATTATTCCGACGCGGTGATCGGCCTGTTCGGCCTGGCCGGTGCGGCGGGTGCGCTGTCGGCCAACTGGGCCGGGCGCCTGGCAGACCGCGGCAAGGGCTCGCTGGGTACTACCGTGGGCCTGGTCGCTTTGCTGCTGGCATGGGTGCCGCTGGGCTTCGCCCAGCACTCGCTGGCCGCGTTGCTAGTAGGCGTGCTGGTGCTGGACCTGGCAGTGCAGCTGGTGCACGTGAGCAACCAGAATGCGGTGATCGCCCTGCGGCCAGAGGCACGCACGCGGCTCAATGCCGGCTACATCACCTGTTATTTCATCGGCGGCGCGCTAGGCTCGTTGCTGGGCACGCAATTGTTCCAGCATCAGGGCTGGATGGGCATCGTGGTCGCCGGGTTGGCCATCGGGACGTTGGCACTGCTGGTCTGGGTTGGCGCCGAACGCAAGCGCCAGCGGGCCATGCAGGCTCCCGCGACATAGCGCCGCTACCCTCTGTCGCCTGATCGTTGACTTGCCTGGCGCCGCGGCGCTCATTAAAGCCCAGGTCAAAAGCCCTTCCACTGACAGGACGACACAATGACAAGACTCACGGTGCAATCCGGCGATTTCTTGCAAGGTGAAGGCGAGTTTCGCAATGGATCGCTCACACTCAAGACCCCGCGCAGCCCTTCGCCTGGCGAGCGGATTTCTCTGGCACGCATCAGCGACCTGCGCCTGGCCAGCCTCGAATCCAACCGCAGCCTCGGTACCGCCATCGGCTGGGGCGTGGCCGGCGCCCTGGTAGCAGGCCCAGTGGGCTTGCTGGCCGGGCTCTGGCTCGGCGGCAAGGAGCAGGAAGCCACCTTCCTGGCCACCTTCAAGGATGGCCGCAAGCTGATGGCGGTCACCGACGGCAAGACCTGGTCGAAGATCGACGACAGCTGGCGCCAGCACCGGCGGCCCGCCAACGCAGACTGAGGGTCTTCGGGTAACATGGCGGCTTTTTGACCGCACCGCGCCTGCACCCGGGCGCCGTGCGGTCTGCGCCAGCTAAGGACTCCGGTAATGCCTCTGCCTCACCCCCGCCTGCCCCTGAGCCTGCTCAGCCTGGGCCTGGCCTTGCACTGCCCGCATGCCACGGCCGCAGACAGCGTCGTGCTGGCCCCGGTGCAGGTTTCCGACACCTACGGCGACGACGGCTACCAGGCGCGGGAAGCCTCGGTGGGCGGGTTCCAGGCCGCGCCGTTGCTCGACACGCCGGCGGCGGTCAGCGTGTTCAACCAGCAACTGATCGAAGACCGCCAGGTGCGCCTGCTCAGCCAGGTGCTGCAGAGCGATGCCTCGGTCGGCGAAAGCTACGCGCCCATCGGCTATTACGAAAACTTCAACGTGCGCGGCTTCGAGCTCAACGCGGCCAGCAGCTACCGCATCAATGGCCAGACCATTGCCGGCGAGCAGAACGTGGCGCTGGAGAACAAGCAGCAGGTCGAATTGCTCAAGGGCTTGTCGGGGTTGCAAAGCGGCGTGTCGGAGCCCGGCGGGCTGATCAACTACGTGACCAAGCGCGCCGCGGACGTGCGCAGCGTGACGGTCTCGACCAACGAGCAGGGCGAGCGCTACCTGGCCACCGACCTTGGCGGCTGGTTCGGCAGCGAGCGCCAGTTCGGCCTGCGCGCCAACCTTGCCCACGAGGACATCCGCTCCTACGTCGAGCATGCCGACGGCAAGCGCGACTTCGCCTCGCTGGCCTTCGACTGGCAGATCAACCCGGATGCCACGCTGCAACTCGATGCCGAGTACCAGCACCGCGAACAGCGCTCGGTGCCCGGCTACCAACTGCTTGGCGGCAGCGCCCTGCCCCACGGCATCGACCCGGATGACCGCCTGGCCTACCAGCACTGGGCCAAACCCGTGCAAAACGATGCGCTGAACCTGGGCGGGCGCTTCGAATACCGTTTCAACGAGGCCTGGAGCGGCACCTTGAGCGCCTCGCGCAGCAAGGTGGTGATCGATGACTACAGCGCCTTTGCCTGGGGCAGCGGCGGCGGCATGCAGTCGCATTTCAGCCCCGAAGGCGACTACGACATCTATGACTTTCGCAGCCCCGACGACACCCGCCGCATCGATGAAGCCCAGGCCCTGCTCAACGGCCGCTTCGATGCATTGGGTGTCGGCCACGAGCTGACCCTGGGCAGCAGCGCGCAACGCCGCACCCTCGACCAGCGCCCTAACTACAATGAACCGACAATCGGCGGCAGTGGCAACATCTACACCGGCGCGCCTGCGGTGCCGCCGTCGGACAGACCAATAGGCGCCAGCGAGCGGCGCCTGGACAGCCGCCAGTACGGGGTGTTCATCAGTGACCGCATCACCTTCGACGAACACTGGCAGACCGTGCTCGGCGCCCGCGAAGTGCGCCTGGACGAAAAGACCTGGGACGAAAATGGCGCAGCCGGGCGCCATACCCAGCAATACCAGCTGCTGCCCAATGCCGCGCTGATATACAAGCCGCGCCCCGATACCACGCTGTATGCCAGCTACGCCAAGGGTTTGTCGGCCGGCGGCACGGCGCCCTGGTTTGCCAGCAACGCCGCAGAGATTCTCGCCCCTACCCTCTCCCATCAGCTGGAGCTCGGCATCAAGCGCGATTGGCAGGGCATGAGCTTGAGCGCCGCGCTGTTCCAGATTCGCCAGGGGTACCAGTACGCACGGCCGGAAGGCGATGGCAGCTTCACCTATGTGCAGCAGGGCCAGCAGAAGAACATCGGCCTGGAGCTGGGCGCCAGCGGCTGGGTGACCTCCAACCTGCAGCTGCAGGCCAGCGCCGCGGCGATTCGCGCGCGGGTGAAGAAGAGCGGCACCAATGCCTACGAAGGCCACCAGGCGATCAACGTGCCGAACCTGCGCGCGGCCTTGCACGCCGAGTACAGCCTGCCGCTGCCGGGCCTGGCGTTGCTCGGCGGGGCGCGCTACAGCGCCAGCAAGTATGCGAGCCAGGCGGGGAATGTGGCGGTTGGCGGGTATACCGTGTTCGATGTCGGGAGCCGGTATCGCACGCGCATCGGGGGGTATGACACGGTGCTGCGGTTGACCGTGGATAACCTGTTCGACAAGCGCTACTGGCGGGACGTGGGCGATTACCTGGGCGACAACTACCTGTTCCAGGGGGCGCCGCGCACGGCGCGCTTGTCGGCTTCGGTCAGCTTCTGACCTTCTACTGTGGGAGCGGGCTTGCCCCGCGAAGAGGCCGGCCGCGGCAATCGAGGTGTTTGGCCAGGGCTTCGCCCTGGTTCGCGGGGCAAGCCCGCTCCCACAGACTGGACTGCCCACAAGAGGTTGGACAGTTTGGTTGACCCAGAATGCAAAAAGCCCCCGAACTTTTCAGCTCGGGGGCTCTTCGCAGAATGTGGCGGTGAAGAAGGGATTTGAACCCTTGATACGATTTCTCGTATACACACTTTCCAGGCGTGCTCCTTCGACCACTCGGACACTTCACCGTTTCTCTTCAAGGCTTTCACCCTGTCGAGGCGCGCTAATTTAGTGGAAGAGCTTTTCTTTGGCAAGTATTTTTTTCAAATTTTTCATGCATTTAAGCCAACCCACCGAAAAACCGAGGGCGCCAGGGCAATGCTGCCAATCTCGCCTGCGCTTTTACGGCCTGGCAACGCTCTACCCCGCTGCACCAAGGCGTGGCGCCCGCCCACTGACTGGCCGGTCAGCCTTGCTGCTTTACCTGGCCCGCGCCGCTGGGTAACGTCGTCGCCACGCCACCTAAAGGACTCTGTCATGAGCGAGCTGATTACCTACCACGCCGAAGACGGCATCGCCACCCTGACCCTGAACAACGGCAAGGTCAACGCGATCTCCCCGGATGTCATCACGGCCTTCAATGCCGCCCTCGACCGCGCCACCCAGGAGCGCGCCGTGGTGATCATCACCGGCCAGCCGGGCATTCTCTCGGGTGGTTATGACCTCAAGGTGATGACCTCCGGCCCGCAGCAGGCGGTCAGCCTGGTCACCGCCGGCTCCACCCTGGCCCGGCGCCTGCTGTCGCACCCGTTCCCGGTGATCGTGGCCTGCCCGGGCCATGCCGTGGCCAAGGGCGCCTTCCTGCTGCTGTCGGGCGACTACCGCATCGGCGTCGAAGGCCCGTACAAGATCGGCCTGAACGAGGTGCAGATCGGCATGACCATGCACCACGCCGGCATCGAACTGGCCCGCGACCGCCTGCGCCGCTCGGCCTTCCACCGCTCGGTGATCAATGCCGAGATGTTCGACCCCAAGGACGCGCTGGATGCAGGCTTCCTGGACAAGGTAGTGCCGGCCGAGCAGTTGCAGGAAACCGCGCTGGCAGCGGCCCGTGAGCTGAAGAAGCTGAACATGCTGGCGCACAAGAACACCAAGTTGAAGGTGCGCAAGGGGCTGCTGGATCTGCTGGATGAAGCGATCCTGCTGGATCAAGGCCATATGGGCTGACCCTTGTGGCCTCTTCGCGGGCAAGCCCGCTCCCACAGGTAGATGCAGTGCAGGCCCGGTGGGAGGGGGCTTGCCCGCGAAGAGGCCAGTACTGACACACACCAAGGTTTGCCCCAGCCAGTGCACAGCCGTACACTGCGCCGCGACTGTCTGGTGTGAGTCGTACAATGCTCTACTCCCTTCGCATGCTCCTGTTGGCGCTGCACTTTCTGCTGGTGGGTTGCATCGGTCTGCTGATCGGCCTGCTGCGCCCCTTCAACCGCGACAACAGCCGCGTGTTCGCCCGCCTCTACAGCATCCCGGCGACCTGGCTGATGCGCATCCAGGTCAAGGCCGAGGTCGGCCCTTTATGGGACCAGCCGCCCGGCTGCGTGATCGTGGCCAATCACCAATCGAACTTCGACCTGTTCATCCTCGGCCACGTGGTGCCGCAGCGCACCGTCGCCATCGGCAAGAAGAGCCTGGGCTGGATTCCGCTGTTCGGCCAACTGTTCTGGCTTGGCGGCAACGTGCTGATCGACCGCAGCAACGCCTACCAGGCGCGCAAGGCCATGCAGGTGACCACGCGCATCCTGCGTGACGACACCTCGATCTGGATCTTCCCGGAAGGCACGCGCAACCCCCAAGAGCAGCTGCTGGCATTCAAGAAAGGCGCCTTCCACATGGCCATCGAGGCCGGCGTGCCGATCGTGCCGGTGTGCGTCAGCCGCTACACCCGGCGCCTGAGCCTCAATAGCTGGCGCAAGCGCACGGTGATCGTGCGCTCGCTGCCGCCAATCGCCACCGCCGGGCTCAGCCAGCAAGACCTGCCGGCGCTGATCGCCCAGTGCCGCACGCAGATGCAGCAGTGCATCGACCGCATGGAAGGTGAACTGAGCAACCCCTAGGTTGCTCTTGAGGCCGCTAACGACCAAGCTGTAACCCGTGTGCAACCGAACAAGTGGATCACCATGGGTCGAGTCGTGGCATCGGCGGTGTACGCCGCCGGCAGGAAGGTCACCAACATCAATATCGACGAAGGCAGCGAATGGGCGCGCAAGCCTGGGCATTTCGTCTGGATCGGATTGGAAGAGCCCAACGCCGAGGAACTGGCCAATCTGCAGCGCCAGTTCAACCTGCACGAGCTGTCCATCGAGGACGCGCTGGAAAAACACAGCCGGCCCAAGCTGGAAACCTTCGGCGATGCGCTGTTCATCGTCACTTATTCGCCCGTGCGCCATGAAGGCAAGCTGGAGTTCATCGAAACTCACATCTTTGCCGGCAACGGCTACATCATCACCTGCCGCAACGGCCACTCCAAATCCTACGCCCTGGTGCGCCAGCGCTGCGAAGCGCGGCCGCTGCTGCTGGAGCATGGCGAAGATTTCGTGCTGTATGCCCTGCTCGACTTCGTCACCGAGAACTACCAGCCGGTCAGCGAGGCGATCCATGGCGAGATCGAGGAGCTGGAGCAAAGCGTGCTCGGCGGCTCGCTGCAGGAAGAAGACATACGCCGCCTGCACAGCCTACGTCGCGACATCCTCAGGCTGCGCCGCTACGTGGCACCGATGGTGGAGGTGAGCGAGGAGCTGCAGCGGCTGAGCTTCCCGTTCATCGACAAGAACATGCGCCCGTATTTTCGCGACGTGCAGATTCACGTCACGCGGCAGATGGAGGATTTGGCCGGGATCCGCGACATCGCCAGCCAGACCATCGAGATCGGCATGCTGCTGGAGTCGTCACGGCAAAGCATCGTGCAGCGCAAGTTCGCAGCGTGGGCGGCGATCCTGGCCTTCCCGACGGCGATTGCCGGGATCTACGGGATGAACTTCCAGAACATGCCCGAGCTGAACTGGCAATACGGGTATTTTGCGGTGCTGGGGGTGATCGGGTTGGGTTGTGCCGGGCTATATGCCAGCTTCAAGAAATCCGGCTGGCTGTGAGGGCCTCATCGCTGGCAAGCCAGCCCCCACAGGCTGTCGAGCCTGTGGGGGCTGGCTCGTCGATCAGGCAGCGCTATCGCCTGCCTTGCCCGACTGCTGGACGAAACGCATCATCCACTCCCCCACCAGGTCGCCCTGGTGTTCGGTAGCCAGGCTCGCCACCGCCTTGTGATACACCTCATCGCCCAGGTAGTCCTGGCGCGCATCGAGCAGCGCCCGCGAGTAGTCGTGGACGAACTCCGGATGGCCCTGGAAGCACAGCACCTGGTCACGGATGTGATACGCCGCATTCGGGCAGAAATCGCTCGAGGCAATCACCGTGGCGCCCTCCGGCAGCTCGGTCACCTGGTCCTGGTGGCTGATCAGCAGGCTCAGCTCGGACACCTGCGGGTCCATCCACGGCGCGTGCGCAGCCAGTGAATAACGGTGGACGCCCACCCCCCAACCCTTGTCGGCGCGCTCGGCCTTGCCACCGAGGGTCAGCGCCAGCAGTTGATGGCCGAAACACACGCCCAGCAACTTCTCGCCACGCTCGTACAGCTTCAACAGGTAGGCCTTGAGCGTCTGGATCCATGGATCGTTGCCGAACGAGTCAGCCTTGCTGCCGGTCACCAGGTAGGCGTCGAAGCGTTCGCCATCGGGGGGATAGTCGCCGTTCATCACGTTGTACACACAAAACTCGGCTGCGATCGGCTGCCGCGAGAAGAGCTGCTCGAACATCCTTCCGTAGCCCTGGTACTGCGCGGTCAACTCCGGTCGCAGGACATCGGTTTCAAGGATGCAGATGCGTAACGACATAGGGATAGTCCTGAACGACATGGGTGGGAATCTGTTGTAAAGACTGACGCGAAAGGCACGTACAAGCAAGTAGGCTGCACTGACGAACGGTCACATTTTGCCGGACTGGCGATGGCAGATTCGCGGCCGTCTAGTCAGGACATGCCAGCGAAATGGCCTTTGGCCTCATAGCACATCGCGATTTCGGATTGGGCCAATAGAACAAAGGGTTCTGAAACAGGGATGACGCAGCCCCTACTGTTGGTTGTATATCGATTTCAAAGAGGCAAGCAGTACCGGCGTGCTCCACGCCACTGTGATCGACCCGACGCGCGACAAGGAAGCCAACGGGTATTCAGGAATAACAACAAGAAGGCGGTCCGCCATGTTCAGACAATCGAAACTTCGCCAAGCTGGGCTCATTCTGTTCGCCACCACGCTGCTGCTGATCCTGCCGAACCTCACGCGCTTGTTCGGCTGATGGTGGCTGTGGCGTTCACCGGTCATGCACAGGTAACCTGCCGGCCTTGATGGTCGGAGAATGCCCATGCGCCGTTGCTTTGCCCTGCTCGCCCTGCTCTGCAGCCTGCCGCTGTCGGCGGCGCAGCTGCACCTGGAACTGGGCGGTACGCCGCGCCAGCTGGACAGCGCCGAGCTGCTGAGCCTGCCCCAGGCCCGCGATATCAGCATCGAACAAGACGTTTCCTATAAGCGGCCCATGCGCTATCGCGCGGTGCCGCTGGCCACGCTGTTGCCAGGCATCGCTGCCGATGACCATCTGCAGGCTGTGGCGCTCGATGGTTTCGCCGCTGAAATGCCCGCCGCCCCGCTGCTGCAGGACGGGCCGGCACGGGCCTGGCTGGCGGTCGAAGACCCAGGCAAGCCCTGGCCTGCCTTGAGCAAAGGCAAGCCGAGTGCCGGGCCGTTCTACCTGGTGTGGACCAACCCACAGGCAAGCGGCATCCGCCCGGAGCAATGGCCGTTTCAGATCGCCACGATCCGCCGCCTGGCGCCTGTCGAGCAACGCTTCCCGGCACTGCTGCCAGACTCGAAACTGCCGGCCGATGATCCGGTGCGCAAGGGCTTTGCCCTGTTCCAGCAGAACTGCCTGGCCTGCCATCGGCTCAACGGGGCCGGTGATGCGCAGTTCGGGCCGGACCTGAATGTGCCGCACAACCCGACCGAGTACTTCCAGCCGGGGTTCCTGCGCCAGTACATTCGCGACCCGCAAAGCTTGCGGCAGTGGCCCCAGGCACGGATGCCGGGGTTTGCCGAAAGTGTGCTGAGTGAACAGGAACTGGATGCCTTGCTGGCTTACCTGGGGCATATGGCCAAGCGCAAGCCTTGAGCTTGCGGTGGCTTCTTCGCGGGACAAGCCCGCTCCCACAGGTACCCCAGTGTTTTCAGATTCAGTGAGATGTCTGTGGGAGCGGGCTTGTCCCGCGAAGAAGCCACCGCAAAACTCAGGCAATCGGCCGTTCGTGCTTGACACCCCACCCTTCGACCTCGCCGCCGTAGGGTGAAACGACCTGCTCGAAGCGCTCCTCGAAGTCACCGATGCCGCCATAGGTGGCATACATGACCTTGCTCAGTTCCAGGTGCCACGCGCCGTCGTCGCGCTCATGCACCTGGGCATTGAGCGACTCGCCACGAAACTGCCCAGCCGCCCGGCGCGCGTTGGCCTCGTCGGGAAATACCGCGTAGAACTCGATGGGATGGATGCGGGTGAAATCGAAACCGCCAGCTTTCATCTGGCGCAGGACATTGCTGCTGATATCGTCGTTCTGGCTGCTGCTCATGAATCGTCCTCCCGAATAAAGCGATGGATAGACTTTCCGTGCACTACGCACCTGCCGAAACGGCCGGCAGATCGAGCTGATGCAAGACGCGAACTGAATAGGTGTGGCCCCGCAGAAAAGGCCTACACCTCCCACCAGCGTAGTGCCTGGCACGGCACCACGCCAACCTGCGGGTCAGGATGCTGCTTTGATACTGGTGATGATCACGCCGTTCTGCTCCTTGAGCCAGCGTGCCGTGGGGGATGGGGCGCGGTCCTGGAAGTCGTTGAGGTCCAGCTCATCCATGACCGGAAACAGATGCGAACGAATGGCGCGGGCCGCCTCTTCCTCGCTGGGGCACAGTTCCCCGTGCATCACCAACGTGGTCGGCTCGCCTTTCTGGTCGGCAAAGATGACTTCCCACTCTTTCATCGAATAGCCCTCAAGCAGAGAACATCGGAGTTGATGCCTGTAATTGCTTGACCGTGGGCCGAGGGGATTTGTTCAGTCCACTCGGCCCTGGCACAGATGAAATCGCTGTTACTTTGGCGTGCCGTGAACGACACCGGCGGTGTTGTCCAGCAAGCTCTTGGTCGCGGTCTGGATGTACGCTTCGAGCTTCTTGAGCATTTCCGGCTGGTCCGGGCTCTCGATCAGTTCGGCCTTGAACTCGCGGCCCAGCTGGTAGCGGTACATGCGCGGGCTCATGTCCTTGGACTCGATGAGGATGCGGTCACCCTGCACCAGGCCGACGATCTGCTCGCTGCCCGACGGTTTGATCATGCCCACGCCCTGGTCGCCCTCAGGCAGGTTGAGCAGGTCGCGGCCCCAGCACTGTTGGCGCGTCTCGCCACCGAGGCGGCCCATGATGGTCGGCACGATGTCGACCTGGGTACCGACGGTGTGGTTGACCGCGCCGAACTTCTCCTGGATGCCCGGAGCGATCAGCAACAGCGGCACGTTGAAGCGGCCCAGGTCCAGCTCGGTGACCTGCTGCTGGTTGCCGAAGCCGTGGTCGCCGACGATGACGAACAGGGTGTCCTTGAAGTACGGCTCCTTGCGCGCCTTCTCGAAGAACTGGCCCAGCGCCCAGTCGGAGTAGCGCATGGCGGTCAGGTGCTCGTCCAGGCGGCCCTGGCCGGTCACCGGCTCCACCGGCAGGTCTTTTGGCAGCGCATACGGGGTGTGGTTGGACAGCGTCTGCAGCAGCGCGTAGATCGGCTTTTTACCGTCGTGCTTGGCCAGCTCCTCGTTGCCGCGGTCGAACATGTCCTGGTCGGACACGCCCCAGGTCGGGTCGGAGAACACCGGGTTGACGAAGTCGTTACGGCCGATGAAGGTGGTCATGCCCTGGTTGCCGAAGAAACCGGACTGGTTGTCCCAGGCGAAGTCGCCGTTGTAGACGTACACATCGTCGTAGTCACGGGCGCTGAGCAGGGCCGGCAGGCCAGACAGCTTGTGGCCACCCTCCGGGGTCTGCATCAGGTATTCGAAGCCTGGCAAGTTGGGGAAGCAGGCCATGGTGGCGAACATGCCCTGGTGGGTATGGGTGCCGTTGGAGAAGAAGCGGTCGAACAGCAGACCCTCCTTCGCCAGCTTGTCGAAGTACGGGGTGATGTTGTTCGGGCTGCCCAGGGCACCGACCGAATGGCCGGCGAAGCTTTCCATCAAGATCACCACGACGTTCTTGATCGGCAGGGTGCGCTCGGCCGGCGGCACGAAGTCACGGCGCACTGCAGCCTCGTCGGCATCGACCAGGGTGTCGTAAGGGGTCAGCAAGTGCTCGCGCACGGTCTGGGTAGCCAGTTTCTGCTCCAGCACCGGCTTCCAGATATTGGCGCGGTCTTCGCCGAAGCGGCTCTTGGCGGCGTCGATCAGGGTCAGGGTGCCGTTCAGGCCCAGCTGGTTGACGAAGTTGGAGTCGGTGGTGAAGGCATCACCCCAGCGCATGGGCGGGCCCTGGCGCAGGGTGCCACGGGCGGCGACCACGGCCACCAGCAAAATCACCATGAACACCGCCAGGCGGTTGTACCAGGGCGCCACGCGCTGCTGGCCATTGCCCCGGGTCAGGCGGTCGATGCCCTTGAACAGCAGGCTCAGCAGCCAGGTGCCGAACAGCCAGGCTAGGATGTAGCGAACCACCGGGAAGCCGTACCAGAGCATGCTCAGCACGGTTTTCGGGTCTTCCTTGATGTACTGGAAGACCAGGCCGTTGAGGCGCTGGTGGAACTCGCGGTAGAAGTCCATCTCCATCAGGCCGAGGAACATCACCACGCTCGAGGAGAGCGTCAGCCAGAAGCGGAACAGGCCACGCTGGGCCATCGCCCAGGGGCTGAGCATCGCCAGCAACAGCGGGATGCTCAGGTACACCACCACACGCAGGTCGAAGCGCAGGCCGTTGAAGAAGCCTTCGGCGACTGTCGAGTAGGGGGTGTCGCCAATCATGTCGCTGTTGTAGACCAGCAGCGCCAGGCGTACCAGGCTGAGCATCACCATGATTACCAGGCCGCTGAGCAGCGTGTAGGCCAGGTGCGATTTCAAGGTCGGCGTGAAAGATCGCGCGCCCTGTTGCTTCAAGGCATCCGTGTTAGCCATGAATGTGGAAGTCCTAGGATTGCGGGTTGCGGAGATGGCGCTGGCTATACCAACGCAGCATTGTGCGGGTGCGGATTCTGTTTAAACCAATGTGAAAATTTTGTCACGGCTCTGTTGCTGTTTTTGTCTGCGGCGGCCCTGTCACGGGCACGCCGCTGTGCTCAGATGCGCACATCGCCCCTGGGCCCGGCAATCGCCCAGATCACTAGCCCGATCACCGGCAGCAAGGCGATCAGCAGAATCCACAGCACCTTGACGCCTATCTCGCGGTTACTCTTGATCACATTGAGAATTGCCCAGATATCCAGGGCCAGGATGATCAGGCCAACCAGGCCATTGAATGTCGAACCCATGTCGGTCACTCCCTTTGAACGTTCACGAGGCTGAGCATAGTCAGCTATCAGGGCGATAGAAGGGAATCCTTGGCCGCCTGCGCCGGTCACTGGATAGACTGCTTGTATCCATCAGTTCGAGGTGCCCATGCCCCCTGCCCACACCCAAAGCGCCGCCCCTGCCTCATTGTTCAGTGCCTGGCGGCAACAGGTGATCAACACCCCCTGGCTCAGCGCTGGCCTGGGCGTGAGCCTGCTGGCGGTGATCGTGCTGCTGGCGGCCAGCTTCTGGAATGCGATCAATGGCGACCATGCCGACAACCTGCACCTGGCGCTGCTGGGGGGCCTTTCCGGGTTCGGCGCCACGGCGCTGGGCGCGGTGCTGGCGGTGGTGCTGCGCGACGTCAGCACCCGCAGCCAGGATGTGATGCTCGGCTTTGCCGCCGGCATGATGCTGGCAGCCAGCTCTTTCTCGTTGATTCTGCCGGGCCTGGATGCCGCCCGTGAAATCACCGGCAACGGCCCGGCGGCTGCCTTTACCGTGGTGCTGGGCATGGGCCTTGGCGTGCTGCTGATGCTCGGCCTGGACCGCTTCACCCCCCATGAACACGAGAGCACCGGCCCCTGCGGCCCCGAGGCGGAGCGCATCAGCCGGGTGTGGCTGTTCGTGCTGGCGATCACCTTGCACAACCTGCCCGAGGGCATGGCGATTGGCGTGAGCTTCGCCAATGGCGACATGAACATCGGCCTGCCGTTGACCAGCGCCATCGCCATCCAGGACATCCCCGAGGGCCTGGCCGTGGCCCTGGCTTTGCGCGCTACGGGGCTGTCGAACTTCAAGGCGGCGCTGGTGGCGATTGGTTCGGGGCTGATGGAGCCGCTGGGGGCGGTGATCGGCCTGGGCATCTCCACCGGCTTTGCCCTGGCCTACCCGATCAGCATGGGGCTGGCGGCGGGGGCGATGATCTTCGTGGTGTCCCACGAGGTGATTCCCGAAACCCATCGCAATGGGCACCAGACCTCGGCGACTCTGGGATTGATGGGCGGGTTTGCGGTGATGATGTTTCTGGATACCGCGCTGGGTTGAGGTTCTGGGTTGGGCATTGCGGCCCTATCGCCGGCAAGCCGGCTCCCACAGGTACTGCACAGCTGTTTCCTGTGGGAGCCGGCTTGCCGGCGATAGGGCCAGTGCAATCACCCCATCCACTCAAACGTGAACGGCAACCTTCAACGCCTCCAAGGCCGGCTCCACCTTGATTCCCACCGCAGCGCCCAACTCCAGCACCCGCGCCAGGTCGTGCTGGCCCACCATCACCATCTGCAGCTCGTCATCGAGCAACTGGCTGAAGTTGAGCAGCACATAGCCGCCCGCCTCCTTGTTCAGCGCCCCCATCTGCACCTGGATGCGGTTGAGCGCGGTCAGCGGCTCGGTACGCGCCAGCTGCTTGGGCTTGAGGGTGAACGGCACGCTCTTGTCGAACGAGTCGCTGATGTGCTGGAACAGCTCCTGGTAGCTGTCGGCCTGGAACACCACGGTATCCGGCAGGCTGCCGAGCACCACCCATTCGCCCAGCGGGATCGGGAAGCTGTCGTCGTAATTGATGTCGGGGTTGGCAGCCAGGAAGGCGGCCGGGTCGGCGTAGGCCTGGGCGGCCTCGTCGGCGATGCGCTCGATGTCTTCATCGCGCATGCAGCCGGCAGCGATGAGTTGGATGAATTCGAGCAACTGGTTTTTCATGAACGGGGGCCTGCGACGGGTGAAAAGTCGCCAAGGATAGCCGCAAACGCCCCCGAACGGTTAGTCGGCCAGCGCTTGCAAGCGCGCCGCAGCCTCCACCGCGCCCATGGTCTGCGCCGCCATCAGCGCGGTGACGCCACGGGCATCCTGGTGCGCCGGGTCGGCGCCTTGGGCCAGCAGGTACTCGAGGATGTCGCCGCGGTTGAACATGGCCGCCAGCATCAGCGCCGTGCGCCCGTCCTGGGCGGCGGCGTCCACCGGCACGCCGTGCTCGAGCAGCACGCGGATCATCGCCAGGTCACCTTTGAACGCAGCGCCGGCAATCGGCAGCTGGCCATTGTCGTTGGCGATCAGCGGATCGGCGCCATGGGCCAGCAATACCTGCACCGCGTCATGATGGCCGTGATAGCTGGCCAGCATCAGCAGCGTGTCACCCTTGTGGTTGCGCAGGTTGGCTGGCAGGCCGCTGGCCAACAGCCGCTCGAGCATCGCGGCATCGCCCTGGCGGGCGCGTTCGAACACCTGCTCGGCAAAGGCTGCGGTTTCGTCATCGGTCATGACGGCGGGGGCGAGTTGATCGGACATCTGGAACCTCCTGGCAGAAAAGATTGCCCAAGTGTTTGTCAGGCAAGGCCAAGGGGTCAAAGGTTCAGAATCTATGGGGCCGATAGGGATGGCCGGGCTCGTGCAAAATGCACTGTGCAAAATGCACGACCATGCAGCCTGCACGATGTCGCCCTAGAAAAAACGCCTTAAGCCACTGAATTTAAAGGAATTTTTCAAAGAGACTTTTCTGGCACGGTCACTGCAACAATCAGCTCACGTCTGCCCATCTAACAGTCAGGAGTTGATATGGACCTCATCCAGGAAAAGTTCGTCTCGGTGTTCTCGGCCTACCAGGTCGCCACCCAGCCTCGCCCCGATGGTGGCATCCTGCTGACCCTTCGCGCCGCTGACGGCAAAGTGACCCGCCGTGTGCTGACCTACGCGCAAATGCACAGTGCCGAGCAGCTGTCCTGGGCCATCAGCGCCATTCGCCGCGACCTGGCTGAACAGGCCAGCGAACTGCCCGTCATTTCGATGCTGCAGAGTCAGCAGCGGTTTGCTCTGCCGACTTATCGATAAGGTTTGTCTGTACCGGTCTCTCGCGGCTGAATCCGCGCCTGCACACGGTTGCTGCATTGCCCATAGGGATGGCGGGGCACCGTTGTTGCAGGAGCGGATTGATCCGCGACGAGGCCGGGTCAGACACTACAGCTCATCGATCCCAAGAAACGCCCGCGCCGTTTCATCCCCGGTAAACCGCGGCTCCCCACCCTGCTCGCTGGCAAACAGCCGCAGCGCCACGCAGAACGGGTTATCCCCCAACTCCACCCAGCGCCGGGTCTTGGCCGGCACCACCAGCTGGTCGCCCTTCTCGCACAGCACCGCATACACGTTGTCACCCAGGCGCATGCCGACCTGGGCACGGCCGCTCACCACCGCGAACACCTCCTCGGCGTCATGCACATGTTCATCACGAAGGTCGGCCTGCGCCGGCTGCGCGCCATCGCGATCCAGCACGCGGTAGGCCATGCTGCCGTGCGCGGTCATCAGCTGGTCGAGCAACTCGCGGCACTCGCCCAGCACCGCCTGCTCACCGGCGCCCGGGCGCACGCGCAGCGCCAGTGGCTGGTGGGCAAAACGCACGCCCTGTTCGGCCAGCGTCGCGGCGATGTCGTCGTGGTGGGTCAGCACCTTGTTCGGCAAGTCTGGGCTAGAGGGGTGGAATACACAGAGGATGCTCATCAGCGGCGTGTCCTGGTCGAGTTCAAACGAGTGGCAATGATAACGGCTGCCGCCAGTGCTGCGGCGCTGGCCATACCAAAGGTGAAGGTCGGCCCCAGCCATTTCCAGCTATAGCCCGAATACAGCGCGCCCAACGCACCGCCGGTGCCCGACAGCGCGGCGTACAGGGCCTGGCCCTGGCCTTGCTGGCGCGGGCCGAAACTGGCCTGCACGAAGGCGATCGAGGCCGCGTGGAAGCAGCCGAAGGTCGCCGCATGCAACACCTGGGCAAAAATCAGCACTGCAGGCTCAGCCGCCAGGTTGCCCAAAAGCAGCCAGCGCAAGGCCGCCAGCAGGAAGCTCACCAGCAACACCTGCTGGATGCTGAAGCGCGCGAAGATCCGGCTCATGGCCATGAACATCAGCACTTCGGCCACCACCCCCAGCGCCCACAGCAGGCCGATGGCGCCGCGGCTGTAGCCCAGGTGTTCCAGGTGCAGGGTGAGGAAGGTGTAGTAAGGCCCGTGGCTGAGCTGCATCAGCGCTACGCAGGCATAGAAGGCGACCACCCCAGGCGCCATCAGTTGGGCCAGGAAGCCGCCCGCCCCCGGGCGCTCGCCCTGCTCCGCCGGCCGGGCGTTGGGCACCCACAGGCTGGCGGCGACGATGCCGGCCATGATCGTCACCAGGGCGACCGGGTAGATGTCCAGGCTCAGCCATTCGAACAACCGCCCCAGGCCCACCACGGTGAGGATGAAACCGATCGAGCCCCACAGCCGCACCTGGCTGTAGCGCGAGGTCTGGCCATGCAGGTGGGCCAGGGTGATGACTTCGAACTGCGGCAGCACCGCGTGCCAGAAGAACGCATGCAGGGCCATCACCAGCGCCAGCCAGGCGTAGCTCTTGCCGAAGAAGATCAGCGAGAAGGTGGCCAGGGTCGACAACGCGCCCAGGCGCACGATCAGCAGGCGCTGGCCCGTGCGATCGCCCAGCCAGCCCCAGAGGTTGGGGGCGATGCAGCGCATCAGCATGGGGATCGCCACCAGCTCGCCGATGCGTGCCGGGGAGAAGCCTAAGTGGTCGAAGTACAGGGCCAGGAATGGGGCCGTCGAGCCCAGCAGGGCGAAGTAGAAAAGGTAGAAGCTGGACAGGCGCCAGTAGGGGATTGGAGTCATCGGAACTCAGTGTGAAGGGTTGTTGCCTGTACCGGCCCTATCGCCGGCGAGCCGGCTCCCACAGGGTATCCCATGGATTTCAGGGGATGCTGTGGGAGCCGGCTTGCCGACGACAGGGCCGGCAAAAGCGAATCAGAGCTGGCCCAATACCGGAGTAGCGACCTTCACCTCGGCATTCTGCCCGCGGTGACGCAGCAGGTGATCCATCAGCACGATGGCCATCATCGCCTCGGCGATCGGCGTGGCGCGGATGCCCACGCACGGGTCATGGCGGCCTTTGGTGATCACCTCGACCGGGTTGCCGTCGACATCGATGGAGCGCCCCGGCACGGTGATGCTGGAAGTCGGCTTCAGCGCCAGGTGGGCGACGATCGGCTGGCCGGAGCTGATCCCGCCGAGAATGCCGCCGGCGTTGTTGCTGAGAAAGCCCTGCGGGGTCATCTCGTCACGGTGCTCGGTGCCGCGCTGGGCAACGCTGGCGAAGCCGGCGCCGATTTCCACGCCCTTGACCGCGTTGATGCTCATCAGCGCATGGGCAAGCTCGGCGTCGAGGCGATCGAAGATCGGCTCGCCCAGGCCCGGCATCACGCCTTCGGCGACCACGGTGATCTTCGCCCCGACCGAGTCCTGGTCACGGCGCAGCTGGTCCATGTAGGCCTCCAGCTCCGGCACCTTGTCCGGGTCGGGGCAGAAGAAGGCGTTGTTTTCCACCGATTCCCAGCCCTTGAACGGGATTTCGATCGGGCCCAGCTGGCTCATGTAGCCGCGCACCTGGATGCCCTGGGTGGCCAGGTACTTCTTGGCGATGGCGCCGGCGGCCACGCGCATGGCGGTTTCGCGCGCCGAACTGCGGCCACCGCCGCGGTAGTCGCGGGTGCCGTACTTGTGGTGGTAGGTGTAGTCGGCGTGGGCCGGGCGGAACAGGTCCTTGATCGCCGAGTAGTCCTTGGACTTCTGGTCGGTGTTGCGGATCAGCAGGCCGATCGAGCAGCCGGTGGTACGGCCTTCGAACACCCCGGAAAGGATCTCCACTTCGTCGGCTTCCTGGCGCTGGGTGGTGTGCCGGCTGGTGCCGGGCTTGCGCCGGTCGAGGTCGTGTTGCAGGTCGGCGAGGGAAATCTCCAGGCCCGGGGGGCAGCCATCGACAATGGCGACCAACGCCGGGCCATGGCTTTCGCCTGCGGTGGTGACAGTGAACAGCTTGCCGTAGGTATTGCCGGACATGGACGCTCCGCGAATCTGCCTGAATGTGAACGAGAGCGGCAGTATACAGATGGATGGGCCGTCCGTGGCATCCCGGCTGGCGAACCTTCCCGCAAAGACGGGGTCAAACTGCCATCTCCTCATGTAGTACCCCATGATGTCGCGCCTCGTTGCCCTGTTCTTCGTGTTCTGCGCAAGCCTTGCCCAGGCCGCCTCCCCCACCGTGCTGCAACGGCCGATCGACCTGGACACCGGCCAGGGCGTGCTGCACGGCAGCCTGCTGCTGCCGCAACAGGCCACGCCGCCGCCGGTGGTGCTGATCATCGCCGGCTCCGGCCCCACCGACCGCGATGGCAACAACCCGGCCTCGGGGCGCATCGACAACCTCAAGCGCCTGGCCCTGCTGCTGGCCAACGAACACATCGCCAGCGTGCGCTTCGACAAGCGCGGCGTGGCCGCCAGCCAGCCGGCCACGCCCGACGAGCGCGACCTCAGCGTCGAGCGCTACGTTGCCGATGTGGTCGCCTGGAGCCACAAGCTCAAGGCCGACCCACGCTTCGGCCAGCTGATCCTGCTGGGCCACAGCGAAGGTGCGCTGATTGCGAGCCTGGCCGCCGAACAGGCCGGCGCCAGCGCGGTGATCACCCTGGCCGGCAGCGGCCGGCCGATGGCCGATGTGGTGCGCGAGCAGTTGGCGCGGCGCCTGCCGCCGGCGCAACTGGCCCGCAGCAGCGCCCTGCTCGACCGCCTGCAGGCCGGGCAGACCAGCCTGGACGTGCCCGCGCCCCTGCGCCAGGTGTTCCGCCCCAGCGTGCAGCCCTACCTGATCACCCTGTTCCGCCAGGACCCGGCGCAAGCCTTCGCTCGCCTGCCCATGCCCGCCCTGATCGTGCAGGGCCGCAACGATGTGCAGGTGGACGTGCTCGACGCCGAACGCCTCAAGGCGGCCAAGCCGGACGCCCAGCTGGTGCTGATCGACGGCATGAACCACATGCTGCGCATCAGCCCCAAGGAAATGCGCCTGCAGCGCGACAGCTACCTCAACCCGGAACTGCCCCTGGCGCGCGAGCTCGGTGAGCGCGTGGTGACATTCATTCATCAGCTGCCATCGGCCTGAGGAGATCGCCGCACAATGGCCTCAGGTCCTGGGCGATACGGCCGATAAGCTCGGTATTGGCCTGTATCCGAGAACACCCTGATGACCGATGCCCCCGCTGCCGTAGAGCCGGCCGAAGAGCCGCAAGCCCCGGAAAGCGCCCCGCTGCCCTGGGCCGACCTTGCCGTCGAACACTTCCAGCTGCTGCGCCTGGCGCCGCTGCCCACCGACCGCAACAGCGGCGCGCGGCCGCTGCGTTTCGTCGAGTTCGGCCACGCCGAGCGCCACGACAAGGCCCACAGCCTGCTGCGCATGGAGATCCGCCTGCCCGGGCAGAAGGTGCGCAAGGAGCAGAACCAGCTGGATGTGCGCGTCGACCATGCCGAGCGGCTGGTGCGCATCGGCAGCGACAGCGGCCTGCAACTGGAGCCGCTGAACCGTGGCCTTGGGCGTTTCATGATGGGCCAGGCGGTGCAATGGCTGCAGCGCCGGTGGCCGAACTACCAGGTCGAAGGGATGGCGCTGCCGAACAAGGATGCGCTGAACGAAGACACCCGCCTGCGCCGCGACCGCTTCCTCGGCGCCACCGGTATCGAGGTGGAATACGCCGACCCGCAGCACCTCAAGGGCCGCACGGTGGAGGCTACCGTCAGCCAGTTGAAGAATGGCTGGAATACCGAGAAGGTGCAGCGCGTGGACATGCTGGAAGCCGCCGGGATGCTGCAGCAGGCCGAGCAGCAGTTGCTGGAGAAGGAAGCGCAGCTGCGCGAGCGCGATGAGCGGGTGACCAAGTACCGGCGCGAGGACAGTGGGCTGCGCTTTACCATCACCTGCCTGGTGGCGTTCGCGGTGTTTCAGGCGGGGTTGTTGATCTGGATTGCTACGCGTTAGGACTTGGGGGCCGCTCTGCGGCCCTTTCGCGACACAAGGCCGCTCCTACAGGGACGGCGTTCATGTGTAGGAGCGGCCTTGTGTCGCGAAAGGGCTGCAAAGCAGCCCCAACCGATCAGACCCGAGCCTTGAACAGCTCCTGATGCTGCCTGCACTGCTCGGCAGTGAGCATGAACACCCCATGCCCGCCCCGCTCGAATTCCAGCCAGGCAAAGTCCACTTCGGGGTACAGCGCCTCGACGTGCACCTGGCTGTTGCCCACCTCGACGATCAGCAAACCCTTCTCGCTCAGGTGCTCGGCGGCCTCGGCGAGCATCCGCCGCACCAGGTCCAGGCCGTCGTTGCCGCAGGCCAGGCCCATCTCCGGCTCGTGGTGATACTCCGCCGGCATGTCGCCGAAGTCCTCGGCATCCACGTAGGGCGGGTTCGACAGGATCAGGTCGAAACGTTGCCCCGGCAGGCCGTCGAAGCCATCGCCCTGCACGGTGTACACGCGCGCTTCCAGGCCATGGCGCTCGATGTTCTGGTTGGCCACTTCGAGCGCTTCGAAGGACAGGTCGGCCAGCACCACTTCAGCCTCGGGGAACACTTCTGCAGCAACGATGCCGATGCAGCCGGAGCCGGTGCACAGGTCGAGGATGCGCGCAGGCTCGGCGGCCAGCCACGGCTCGAAGCGCTTCTCGATCAGCTCGCCGATCGGCGAACGGGGCACCAGCACGCGCTCGTCGACGATGAACGACATACCGCAGAACCACGCCTCACCCAGCAGGTAGGCGGTGGGCACGCGCTCTTCGATGCGGCGCTTGAGCAGGTGCTGCAGGCGTACCCGCTCATCGTCCTCGAGCTGGCAATCGAGGTAGGCGTCGGCCACCTCCCACGGCAGGTGCACGGCACCGAGCACCAGCAGGCGCGCTTCGTCCCAGGCATTGTCGGCACCGTGGCCGAAAAACAGCTCGTGCTCATGGAAGCGGCTGACCGCCCAGCGGATATGGTCGCGCAACGTGCGCAGACGAGATGTGATCACGGGGTACTCCTATTCAGACCGGACAAAAGTCTAACAGCCCTACCCGCACATTTGTTGCCGCGGATCGCCCCGCAGCTAGCCACAGGCCAGTAACCACGCCGCTTGCGATGTCAACCATTCCCATTGACGCCAAGGCAAGGGAGAATAGGTATACAAAAGCCCTACCCAAGGAGCCCTTGATGTCCGTTCCAACCACGATGTTCCGCCTCACTGGCCGCGACTACCCGCCGGCCAAGCTGAGCCAAGCCAGCCTGATCATCATCGATGCGCAAAAAGAGTACCTCAGTGGCCCTCTCGCGCTGTCGGGCATGGACGAGGCCGTGGCCAACATCGCCAGGTTGCTCGACGCCGCCCGCAAGGCTGGCCGCCCGATCATCCATGTACGCCACCTCGGTACCGTAGGCGGGCGTTTCGACCCGCAAGGCCCGGCCGGCGAGTTCATCCCGGGCCTCGAGCCGCGCGAGGGTGAAATCGTCATCGAAAAACGCATGCCCAACGCTTTCAAGAACACCAAGCTGCACGAGACCCTGCAGGCCCTGGGGCACCTGGACCTGATCGTCTGCGGTTTCATGAGCCATTCCAGCGTCAGCACCACCGTGCGCCGAGCCAAGGACTATGGTTATCGTTGCACCCTGGTGGAAGATGCCTCGGCCACCCGCGACCTGGCGCTCAAGGACCGCGTGATTCCGGCTGCGCAGATCCACGAATGTGAAATGGCCGTGATGGCCGACAACTTTGCCTGTGTCGCGCCTACCGCCAGCCTGATCTGACCGCCCGGCAGCCAGGCGGAACCCGAACGCAGGCGACCGGTCCAATTCCGGATGTCCACAGAGGAAATCGGAATGAAGCTAAAAGGCAGTTTCGACGCCAAGCGCCTGCGCCCACGGCAACCGCGTAACTGGGGTGCGCGCCTGGCGGCTGGCTTGTCGGCCCTGCTTGCCACGCTCGGCGTACTGCTGGCCATGGCCGGCTTCGCCGGGCTGCTTGGCAACTACTCGGCGCTGGCCGAACTCAATGCCAACCGGCCGCTGGCCGCGGTGATCACCGTGGCCGGGTTGCTGTTGCTGTATCTCGGCGTGCGGTTCTGGCGGCGCAGCCGTATTCGCTTGCGTCGGGGGCGGGAGCTGAACCTGTCGCCGCACCTGATGAAAAAGCACGACTGAACAGTTTCTCAGGCCCTATCGCCGGCAAGCCGGCTCCCACAGGTGTGTGGCCAAGCCTGTGGGAGCCGGCTTGCCGGCGATAGGGCCGCTACTGACGCCACCAGGCTGATGGCGTAAACTACGCCGCCCACGTGGAGGCAGCATGCAAGACGACGATTTTTCCCTGTTCAGCGCCGAGGTGCGCGGCGTCAAGCCGATCAAGCACGACCGCGCCGATATCGGCAAACCCAAGGCCGACCGCAAGCAGCTGGCCGGCCTGCGCCAGGCCGCGACCGTGCGCAGTGACCAGCCGCTGGTGATCGACGGGCTGTCCGACCAGTTCGTCATCGACGTCGGCGCCGAAGACGAGCTGATGTGGCGCCGCGACGGCGTGCAGGAAACCCAGATCCGCAAGCTCAAGCTGGGCCAGATCGCCTTCGAAGGCAGCCTCGACCTGCACGGCATGAGCGTGGAAAAAGCCCGCGAAACCCTGTGGGACTTCATCGCCGAAGCCACCAAGCTGGAAGTGCGCTGCGTGCGCGTGACCCACGGCAAGGCGGCGCGCCTGGACGGCAAGCGGCCAATGATCAAGAGCCACGTCAACACCTGGCTGCGCCAGCACCCGCAAGTGCTCGGCTTCACCTCCTGCCAGGCCCGCCACGGCGGCACCGGGGCGGTGTATGTAATGCTCAAGCGAACCATGATGGAAGGCCGCGACGAGTAACGCCACGCTTGCAGCGTAGGCTTTGCCGCCGTAACCTTCGTTTTTGCGATTTTTTCCCACAGGTAGATCCATGTCCCTGGAACAGAACTATACCGAGATCCTCAGCCAAATCGGCGAGGACGTCTCCCGTGAGGGCCTGCTCGACACGCCCAAGCGGGCTGCAAAGGCCATGAAGTACCTTTGCCGCGGTTATGAGCAGACGCTGGAAGAAGTCACCAACGGCGCCCTGTTCACCTCCGATAACAGCGAGATGGTGCTGGTCCGGGACATCGAGCTGTACTCGATGTGCGAACACCACATGCTGCCCTTCATCGGCAAGGCCCACGTGGCCTACCTGCCCAAGGGCAAGGTGCTGGGCCTGTCCAAGGTCGCGCGGATCGTCGACATGTACGCCCGCCGCCTGCAGATCCAGGAAAACCTCAGCCGCCAGATCGCCGAGGCGGTACAGCAGGTCACCGGCGCCGCCGGCGTGGCCGTGGTCATCGAAGCCAAGCACATGTGCATGATGATGCGCGGTGTCGAGAAGCAGAATTCGACCATGCTCACCTCGGTGATGCTCGGCGAGTTCCGCGAAAATGCCGCCACCCGCAGCGAGTTCCTCAGCCTGATCAAGTGATCGGCGCGTGACCCGAGCCGGCCCTGTGGGGTCGGCTTTTTCATTTCAGGAGTTGCTACATGATCGTCAAAGCCTTGCGGGTCGGCCTCGGCCAGCTCATCGTGTTCGGCGACTGGATCAGCCGCCCGGCCAAGCGCAAGCGCGATGCCGCGGCCCAGGCGCAGGTCGAGCAGCAGGCCAAGGGCCTTGCGCTGTACCAGTTCCATGCCTGCCCGTTCTGCGTCAAGACCCGCCGCACGCTGCACCGGCTGAACGTGCCGGTGGCGCTGCGCGATGCGAAGAACGATGAAGTGCACCGCCAGGCGCTGCTCGAAGGCGGTGGACGGGTGAAAGTGCCTTGCCTGCGTATCGAGGAGGCAGGCCAGGTGACCTGGATGTACGAGTCCAAGGCCATCATTGCCTACCTGGACGAGCGCTTCGCCTGATCGATAAAGCGCGTAGGCCCTATCGCCGGCAAGCCGGCTCCCACAGGCAGCCCACAAAGTTCGAGCATTGTGGGCTACCGGTGGGAGCCGGCTTGCCGGCGATAGGGCCAGTAAAGCCTCAGTCGACCATCGGCACATGCCGAGGATGCGCGGCCACCCGCTCCAGCCAGGCTCGCACCGCCGGGTAATCGGCCAGCTCGAAGCCACCCTGATGGGCCACATGGGTGTACGCATACAGCGCCACGTCGGCAATCGAGTACTGGTCACCGACCAGGTACGGCGTCATCTGCAACTGCCGCTCCATCACCCGCAGCGCCTTGTAGCCACCCTTGTGCAGCTTGCGGTATTCCTCCACACGCTCGTCCGGCAGGCCCAGGTAGAACTGGATGAACCGCGCCACGGCAATGTACGGCTCATGGCTGTACTGCTCGAAGAACTGCCACTGCAGCACCTGGGTGCGCAAGCGCGGCTCGCTGGGCAGGAACTCGCTGCCGTCGGCCAGGAAGTTGAGAATCGCGTTGGACTCCCACAGGCAGGTGCCATCCTCGAGCTGCAGCACCGGCACCTTGCCGTTGGGGTTCATGGCCAGGAATTCGGGCGTTTCGGTCTCGCCCTTGAGGATATCCACCGGGTGCCACTGATACGGCCGATCGAGCAGGCTCAGCATCAGCTTGACCTTGTAGCAGTTGCCCGACTGGTAGTCGCCATAGACCTTGTACATCGCCCCTCCCCTCCCATGCAGTTGCGCGTCAGGGCCCAATAGTTCGCGACTGTACGGCTAAAAGCAATGCCCGCTGTATGACAAGGGTCAAGCAGGCCCGCGTTAGTCTGAAAAAACTGCTTACACATGGACAAGGACCTCTCCCATGACCGATGCCACCTCCGCACGCCTGCGGCCCCTGGCAGACAGCTCCCCGTCGGCGGTGGTCGCCGGCTTCATCGCCATGCTCACCGGCTACACCAGCTCGCTGGTGCTGATGTTCCAGGCCGGCCAGGCGGCGGGCCTGACCAGCGCGCAAATCTCCTCCTGGATCTGGGCCCTGTCGATCGGCATGGCGGTGTGCAGCATCGGCCTGTCGCTGCGCTACCGCACGCCCATCACCATCGCCTGGTCGACACCGGGCGCGGCGCTGCTGATCACCAGCCTGGGCGGGGTCAGCTACCCCGAAGCGATCGGCGCCTACATCACCTGTGCGGTGCTGGTGCTCATCTGCGGCCTGACCGGCAGCTTCGAGCGCCTGGTCAAACGCATCCCCGCCTCGCTGGCGTCAGCCTTGCTCGCCGGCATCCTGTTCAAGATCGGCAGCGAGATCTTCGTCGCCGCGCAACACCGCACGCTGCTGGTGCTGGGTATGTTCTTCAGCTACCTGCTGGTCAAGCGCCTGTCGCCCCGTTACTGCGTGCTGGCCGCGTTGCTGGTCGGCACTGCGTTGTCCGGTGCCCTGGGCCTGCTGGACTTCAGCGGTTTCAAGCTGGAGGTGGCCACCCCGGTGTGGACCACGCCGAGCTTCTCGCTGGCCGCCACCATCAGCATCGGCATTCCGCTGTTCGTGGTGGCCATGACCTCACAGAACATGCCCGGCGTGGCCGTGCTGCGCGCCGATGGCTACCAGGTGCCGGCCTCGCCGCTGATTTCGGCCACCGGCTTTGCCTCGCTGCTGCTGGCACCGTTCGGCTCGCATGGGGTCAACCTGGCGGCGATCAGTGCGGCCATCTGCACCGGGCCACATGCCCATGAAGACCCGAGCAAGCGCTACACCGCGGCGGTGTGGTGCGGGATCTTCTACGGCATTGCCGGGGTGTTCGGCGCCACGCTGGCGGCGTTGTTCGCGGCGCTGCCCAAGGAGCTGGTGCTGTCGATCGCGGCACTGGCGTTGTTCGGCTCGATCATGAACGGGCTGACCGTGGCCATGGGCGAGGCGCGCGAACGTGAGGCGGCGCTGATTACCTTCATGGTGACGGCGTCGGGGTTCACCTTGTTCTCGATCGGCTCGGCGTTCTGGGGGATCGTTGCCGGGGTGCTGACCTTGCTGATCCTGAGCCCGCGCAAGGGCTGAAGGTTTGTATCGCCTGTACCGGCCCTATCGCCGGCAAGCCGGCTCCCACATTGAGCATTGCGCGTTACCTGTGGGAGCCGGCTTGCCGGCGATAGGGCCAGGCATTCACAAACGGAAATGCCCCACCATCCCCTTCAAGTCACTGCCCAGCTGCGCCAACTCGACACTGGACTGGGCATTGCCCTGCATCGCCAGCGCCGCCTGATCGGCACTCTCGCGAATCTGCGTGACGCTGCGGCTGATCTCCTCGGCCACCGAACTCTGCTGCTCGGCCGCCGCCGCAATCTGCTGGTTCATCTGCTGGATCAACGACACCGCCCCGGCGATGCTGCCCAACGCACTTTCCGTATGCAGCGCATCGGCCACGGCCAGGCGCACCAGCTCGGTACTGCCGCGGATCTGCGCCACCGACTGCTGGGCGTTGCCGCGCAGGCTGGCGACCAGGCGCTCGATCTCCTCGGTCGATTGCCGGGTACGCCGGGCCAAGGCGCGCACCTCATCGGCCACCACCGCGAAGCCGCGCCCCTGCTCGCCCGCCCGCGCCGCCTCGATCGCGGCATTGAGCGCCAGCAGGTTGGTCTGCTCGGCCACGCTCTTGATCACTGCCAGCACATCGCCAATGGTATGGATCTCGGCGCTCAGGCTGTCGATGCCGACACTGGCGGTTTCCGCCGCCGCTGCCAGCTGCTCGATGCGCTGCATACTCTGGCGCACCACCTGCTGCCCGGAATCGACCTTGGCATCGGCAGCCTGGGCGGCCAGCGCCGCCTCTTCGGCATTGCGCGCCACATCGTGCACGGTGGCGGTCATCTGCTGCATGGCGGTGGCCACCTGCTCGGTTTCTTCCTTCTGGCTGCCCACTTCGCGGTTGGTCTGTTCGGTGACGGCCGAAAGCGCCTGGGCGCTGCCGGCCAATTGCTCGATGCCCTGCTGCAAGCCACTGACAATGCCCGACAACCCAGCGGCCATATGCTGCATGGCTTGCAGCAGCTGGCCGACTTCATCGTTGCGCGGCGCTTCCGGCTCCAGGCCCAGCTCACCGGCGGCAATGCGCTGGGCGCGGGCGATCACCCGCTTGAGCGGGCCGACCACCGCGCGGGTGATCAACCAGGCGGCCAGCACGCCCACCAGCAGCGCCAGGCCGGTGGCTGCCGCAATGGCCACGGCATTGCGCGCCAGCTCACCCTGCATCGCCTGTTCTTCGCCCACATAGGCCTGCTCGACCCGCCCGGTCACCTGCTCGGCGCTGGCCTGCAACTGCACCTTCAGGCCCTGCTCCTTGCCCAGCAGGTCGGTGTACTCGTTGAGCTTGTCGGAGAAGCTGGCGATGTGGCCGGCCACTTCGCCCAGCACGCCCTGGTAACCGGCATCGGCCACCGCCGCCTTGAGCTGCTCGACCAACGCCGCTGCCTCGAGCGTCTGGGCGATACGCCCTTGGCTGGCGTCCGCATCGCCCTTGCGGCTCTGCTCCAGGCGCACCCGGGCCTGGTCCATGGCCTGCAGCATCAGCCGCGGCACCTGCGACACCTGCGCCGATTGCTCGAGGAATTCACTGCCTTGCTGGCCCTGGGACTGCTTGAGGGTGTAAGCGCCATCGTCGGCCAACCCCGCCTGCATCACATCGAGGTTGTTGGCCACGCTGGACACCGACCAGCTGGCCATGTCCAGCGCCAGCTCCTTGGCCTGCACCACCTCGACGAAGGCGTCGAACGCCTGGCCATAGGCCGCAAGGTCCGCTTCGGCGGCCGCCAGCGCCGGCAAACCGCGGGCGCGTTCGCTCAGGTTGCGCAAGCCGCTGCGCAAGGCCTCGGCCTGCTCGCTGTCGGAGCGCAGGGCAAAAGCCTGCTCGTGCTGGCGCAGGCGCAGCAGGTCGGTGTTGAACTGGCCCAGCTCGCGCAGGCTGTCGAAGCGCTGGCCGACACTGTGCAAGGCCGCGATGCCGATACCCGCCACCGCCAGGGTCAGCAGCAACACCAGGGCAAAGCCCAGGCCCATCTTGCGGGCCATGCCCAGGTTGGCCAGAACACCGTGCCTGCTCGCCGCCATCGCCGATCCCCTTCACTTTGTCAGGTTTTCCCGAGGGCCAAGCGTGGCAACCTTGCCAGCCCACGCACAAGCGCTTGAGGTCACAATAGTGTCAAATGGCTATGTGCGTGTCGTTTTCAGCGTGCTGGAGGTCGCCCTGCGTGCTGAAGGAAGGCTTGGGCGCGCGAGTCCTGCCCATAGGCGACATTGATCCGCAGCCAGTCGCTGGGCTGGCCGTGGTAATCGAAGGCGCTGCCGGGGGTGAGCAGCACTGCCTGTTCGCCCGCCAGCCGCTCCAGGCTGGCGAAATCGCGCCCAGGCACCCGCGCCCAGACGAACATGCCGCCCAATGGCTCGCAGAACACCTCCCAGCCGTATTGCTCCAGTTGCCCCAGCAGCTTGGCCATGTGCTGCCCCAGGCGCAGGCGCAGACGCTGCACGCTCTTGCGGTAGCTGCCCGTGGCCAGCATCTGCCCCACCACCTGCTCGGCGAAGCGCGAAGTGCCGATGCCGGTGACCATCTTCAGCTCGGCCAGGCGCGCCAGCAGTGGCGGGTCGGCCACCAGGTAGCCGACGCGCAGCGAACTGCTCAAGGTCTTGGAAAAACTGCCCATGTAGATCACCCGCTGTTCACTGTCCAAGGTGGCCAGGCGAGTGGCCGGGCCTTCCTGGAAGTCGGCATAGATATCGTCCTCGACGATGCGCAGGTCGTGCTCGCGCGCCAGCTCCAGCAGTCGGTAGGCCACCTTGGGCGTGAGGCTGGTGCCGGTCGGGTTCTGGTACAGGCTGTTGATGAACAGGCAGCGCGGGCGGTGTTCGGCCAGCAGCCGTTCGAGCACTGCCAGGTCCGGGCCGACCGCCGTGCGCGGCACCGGCAGCATGTGCACCTGGTGCTGGCGCAACAGGTTGTAGAGGTTGTAGTAGCCGGGGTTTTCCACCAGCACCGTGTCGCCGGGGCGCAGCAGGGTGCGCACCAGCAGGTCCAGGGCATGGCTTGCGCCCTGGGTGGTGAGGATGCGTTCAGGCCCTGCGTTGATGTCCAGGCGCGCCAGGCGCTTGTGCAGTTGCAGGCGCAGGTTGGCCAGGCCCAGCGGCGGGCAATAGTCGAACAGCTCCTGGGCGTTGCCGCGGCTTACCTGGCGGATCGCCTGGGCCAGCTCGGCGTCCGCGCGCCAGGCGGTGGGCAGCCAGCCGCAGCCGAGCTTGAGCAGTTGCTCGTGGCCCTCACGGAACTGGCGCCAGCTGCCGTCCCCGGCTTCACCCCAGACCGGCAGGTCCTCCAGGGCCTGCCCCAGCTTGCGCTCGGCGACGAAAAAACCCGTGCCGTGGCGCGCCTCCAGCCAGCCGCCGGCGACCAGGCGATCGTAGGCTTCGATCACGCAGGAGGCGCTCACGGCCTGGGTGCGGGCCAGGGTGCGAATCGACGGCAGACGGGTGCCGGGGCGCAAGCGCTGCTGCTCGATCCAGGTTTGCAGGTGGTCAGTGAGTTGCTGCACCAGGGGGGTTTGGCTTTGGCGGTCGAGGGGCAAGTGCATGGCTTGAGTGTTCGGCTGTTTTGAGCGAACAGTTAAACATAAATGGGGGATGTGTGTGCCTTGCTGGGGGGGGTGGCCGGATAGCAAGGTGTCAGTACCGGCCCTATCGCGGGCAAGCCCGCTCCCACAGGTACACCACAGGATTGAAAAGCTGTGCAGTACCTGTGGGAGCGGGCTTGCCCCGCGAAAGGGCCGGCAAAGACAACCCCAAACCAGGATCAGCCCCATGCCCTCCAACCCTGCCCTGCTGGCCTTCGCCCTCTGCCTGATCACCCTGGCAGTGAACCTGCAGGCCCCGCTCTACATCACCTACGCCGACCTCTCTGGCCAAGGCGCCGGCGCCACCGCCGTGGCCTTCTCCGGCTATGTGCTGGGCGTGCTGCCCGTGCTGCTGGCCCTGGGGGGCCTGGCCGACCGGGTCGGGCGCCGGCCACTGGTGCTGGCGGCCCTGCTGCTGTCGATGCTCGCCACCCTGCTCATGCTGCTCGCCCCCAGCCTGCAGACCCTGGGCCTGGCGCGCCTGTGCCTGGGGCTCGGTACTGGCCTGGCCTCGGCCACCGCCACCGCTTACATGGGCGAGCTGATGGGTGCCGATAGCAGCGCCCGCGCTGCCAACTGGGTCACCGCCAGCACCTCGCTGGGCTTTGGCCTTGGCGCGGCGCTGACCAGCCTGTTTCTGCTGCGCGGCCCGAGCCTCACGCCCGGCAGCTTCCACCTGCAAATCATGCTCGCGGCCATTGCCCTGGTGCTGGTCTGGCGCCTGCCCGATCCCAGCCCCAAGCAACGCAGCGCCATGCTGCGCCTGCCCCTCTACCCGGCCGGCAGCGTGGTATATGGCCTGGCCATCCTGCTGGCCTGGGCGTGCGTGGGCCTGGTCATCGCCCTGCTTCCAGGCATCCTGCGCCAGCACGGCCTGAGTCACTGGTCGGGCTTTTCGACCTTCTGCGTGATCAGCTGCGGCCTGCTGTTCCAGCCGCTGGCGCGGCGCCTGGCCAATGCCAAGGCCACCCTGCTGGGCCTGGCCATCCTGCCGTGCAGCTACGCGCTGCTGGCCTGGGGCGCAGACCGCGGGCAACTGAGCGCCGTGCTGTTGGGCGCGGTGGCAGCGAGCAGCGCGTGCTACGGGTTCATCTACCTGGGCGGGCTGGCAGCGGTGAACCAGCTGGCCGGCCGCGAGAAGACCCGGGCCAGTGCCGGGTTCTTCCTGCTGGCCTACCTGGGCTTCAGCTTGCCGGTGATCTTCACCGGGGTGCTGAGTGACCGGCTGGGGTCGCGGGTGGCCCTGCTGGTGTTTGGCGCGGTGCTGGTGCTGGGGTGCGCCGCCGTTGCTGTCGCCTTGCTGTGGAGTGCCCGCGACAGCGCCCGCGCCGAGCCACTCAGATTGCAGTAGCGCCGCCGTCCACGGTCAGGCTGTGGCCGGTGGTGAACGCCGCCCCATCGCTGCACAGGTACAGCACCGCGCTGGCAATTTCCTCGACCTTGCCGATGCGCCCGACCGGGTGCATGGCGGCGGCGAACTCGGCCTTGCGCGGGTCGGCCTCGTAGGCGCGGCGGAACATGTCGGTATCGATCACCGCCGGGCACACGGTATTCACCCGGATGCCCTTCTTGGCATACTCGATGGCCGCCGACTTGGTCAGGCCGATCACCGCATGCTTGGAGGCGCTGTAGATGCTCATCTTCGGCGCCGCACCCAGCCCGGCCACCGAGGCGGTGTTGACGATTGCGCCGCCGCCTTGGGCCAGCAGCAGCGGCAGCTGGTACTTCATGCACAGCCACACGCCCTTGACGTTGACCCCCATGATGGCGTCGAACTCGGCTTCGCTGCCCTCGGCCAGGCGGCTCTGCTCGATCTCGATGCCGGCGTTGTTGTAGGCGTAGTCCAGGCGGCCGTAGGCCTGAATGGCCTGCTCATGCAAGTGGCGCACTTCGGCGTCCTTGGTCACATCACAGGCCACGAACAACGCCTGGCCGCCAGCCTCGCGAATCTGCGCCACCGTGGCCTCACCGCCCACAGGGTCCAGGTCGGCCACCACCACCTTCAGCCCCTCGCGGGCAAAGGCCAGTGCCGTGGCGCGGCCGATACCGGCCGCGCCGCCGGTGACCAGGGCTACCTGGCCGGAAAAGGTCATGCTCATCGTCTGCTCCTGTAGATATGCGGTTTTTGTAGGAGCGGCCTTGTGTCGCGAAAGGGCTGCGCAGCAGCACCAGCGGTTTTGCAGCGAATCAAGAAGCTGGGGCCGCTTCGCGCCCCTTTCGCGACACAAGGCCGCTCCTACAAGAGATAGCGCCGTAGCGGGCAGAGTCTAGTCAGCCCACCGCCTGGCTGGGCAGCATCATCAGGGCAACGGTTGGGCTACCATGCTTACCAGTGATTTTGCAGACCAATGAGCATCACCCGGTTAAATTGCCTTCTTGTACCCCTGCCCACAAGGACCCCGCCATGAGCCAGAGCAACCGCCGCTTCCTGCTAGCCAAACGCCCGGTCGGCGCCGTGCGCCGCGACGACTTCACCTTCGAGACGGTGCCCGCCCAGGCGCCGGGCGCGGGGCAGATCCAGGTGCGCAACCTGTACCTGTCGCTGGACCCGGCCATGCGCGGCTGGATGAACGAAGGCAAGTCGTACATCCCACCCGTGGCCCTCGGCGAGGTGATGCGCGCCCTGGGCGTGGGCGAAGTGGTGGCCTCCAACCACCCCGACTACAAGCCCGGCGACCACGTCAGCGGCGCCCTCGGCGTGCAGGACTACTTCACCGGCCAACCCCAGGGCCTGTACAAGATCGACCCCAGGCTTGCCCCGCTGCCGCGCTACCTCTCGGCCCTGGGCATGACCGGCATGACCGCCTACTTCGCCCTGCTCGAAGTTGGCCAGCCCAAGGCCGGCGATACCGTGGTCATCTCCGGTGCAGCCGGCGCGGTGGGCAGCATCGTTGGCCAGATCGCCAAGCTCAAGGGCTGCCACGTGGTCGGCATCGCCGGTGGCGCGCAGAAGTGCCAGTACCTCAAGGATGAGCTGGGCTTCGACGGCGTCATCGACTACAAGGCCGAGGACGTGCTCGCCGGCCTCAAGCGCGAATGCCCCAAGGGCGTGGACGTGTATTTCGACAACGTCGGAGGCGAGATCCTCGACGCGGTGCTCACCCGCATCAACTTCAAGGCCCGCATCGTCATCTGCGGGGCGATCAGCCAGTACAACAACAAGGAAGCGGTCAAAGGCCCGGCCAACTACCTGGCGCTGCTGGTGAACCGCGCGCGCATGGAAGGCTTCGTGGTCACCGACCATGCCAAGGAGTACGGCAAGGCGGCGCAGGAGATGGCCGGGTGGCTGGCCAGTGGCAAGGTCAAGAGCAAGGAAGATGTGGTGGAGGGGCTGGAGACGTTCCCGGAGACGCTGCTCAAGCTGTTCAGCGGGGAGAATTTCGGCAAGCTGGTGCTGAAGGTCTGAGTTTCAGGCACGCCTTGCCCGCCCTTTCGCAGGCAAGGCTCACCCAGATCTTGTAAGATCCCCCATCGCCACTGAAACCAGTGCCTGGGATTTGCAGAGAAACAACATGATCAAGATCACCCCAACCATCGAGTGCTCCAA
>NZ_DJTF01000071.1:0-19112 GCF_002438125.1 Pseudomonas sp. UBA6315 | reverse complement strand
ATCGGCAGTTCGCCGGCATCCAGGTCGAGCAGGCAGACCAGCGTCACGCTGGCCGGGCGCCCGTAGTCGAACAACTCGTTCAGCGCAGCGCGGATGGTGCGGCCGCTCATCAGCACGTCATCGATCAGCACCAGGTGCTGGCCCTCGACTTCGAACGGCAGCTCCGATGGGCGCACCTGCGGGTGCAGGCCGTTCTGGCTGAAGTCGTCGCGGTAGAAGGACACGTCCAGGGTGCCCAGCGGGCTGCTGTCGGCCATTTCTGCCTGCAGGGCCTGGGCTACCCAGACGCCGCCGGTGCGGATGCCGATGAAGCGTGGCTCGGTGATGCCACGGCGGGCCAGATGGGCGCGAAGGTCGACAGCCATCTGCCGGATCAGGTCGGCGGGATTGGGTAGGCTCATTGCGTGTCTCCTGGAGGGCGCCGGGCTGGCCCGACGCTGAGGCGGGAATTCAGGTGTTGGCCTCCAGCCAGCCTTGCAGCAGCAGGGCGGCGGCGATGGCATCGACCGGGTTGTCGCGGTAGCTGCCGCGCTGGCCGCCACGGGCCAGGCGTTCGCCCTTGGCCTCGAAGGTGGTCAGGCGCTCGTCGTGGGTGTGCACGGGCAGGTTGAAGCGGCCATTAAGGCGGCGGGCGAACTTCTCGGCGCGGGCGCTCATTTCGCTGGGCGTACCGTCCATGTTCAACGGCAGGCCGACGACGATGGCGTCGGGCTTCCACTCGTTGATCAGTTTTTCCACCTGGGCCCAGTCCGGCACGCCGTTCTGTGCCTTCAAGGTGCACAGCTCGCGGGCCTGGCCGGTGATCACCTGGCCGACGGCCACACCGATCTGTTTGCTGCCGTAGTCGAAGCCCAGCAGCAGGCGCAGCTCGGCCATCAGGCGTGGCCCGCCTGGCTGGTCAGCAGGCTCAGGTTGATGCCCAGGCTGGCGGCCGCAGCCTCCAGGCGCTGGTCGCTGGCCAGGCCGAAGATGATCTCGGGGTCGAACGGGCAGTTGAGCCAGGCGTTGTCGGCCAGCTCCGCTTCCAGCTGGCCGGCTTCCCAGCCGGCGTAGCCGAGGGTGATCAGGCTTTTCTGCGGGCCCACGCCGCCGGCGATGGCGAACAGCACGTCCTGGGAGGTGGACAGCGACAGGCCCTGCAGCTCGACGGTGGCCTGGTAGCTGCATTCGCTGGTGTGCAGCACGAAGCCGCGGTCGGTCTGCACCGGGCCGCCCTGGTAGATCGGCACCTGCAAGGTGCTGGCGGGAGGTTCCTCGTCCGGGCGCAACTGCTCGAGAATGTCGGCCAGGTTCAGCTCCTGGGGCCGATTGACCACCAGGCCCATGGCGCCATTGGCGTTGTGCTCGACGATGTACGTGAGGGTCTGGGCGAAGTTCGGATCGGCCATGTGCGGCATGGCGATCAGGAACTGATGCTTGAGATAGCTCGGGGCGAGGGTTTTCATGGGGGATAGTGTGGCGCCAGGTGGCGAGGCTGACAAGGTGCTGTGCGGGCAGTTTGGGGGCCGCTTCGCAGCCCATCGCCGGCAAGCCGGCTCCCACCGGGACGGCGCGGCTGCAAGGCAGCCCCTCAGTTGCTCGACAGGCGATCCCCACGGGCAAAGCGCCAGGTGCGGATGATCTCCAGCCGGTCGAATTCCGCCAGGTCCCCGGTAAACGGCGCGAACGGCGCCGCCAGGCGCACGATGCGCTGCGCCGCCTGGTCCAGCACCGGCTGCCCGGACGACTCCAGCACCAGCACCTCATACAGCGAGCCATCGCGGTTGATCGACACCATCATGCGCAAGTTGCCGTAGATCTGCTGCCGGCGGGCTTCATCCGGGTAGTTGAGGTTGCCCACCCGCTCGACCTTCTTGCGCCACTCTTCCTTGTACCAGGCACCCTTGTCGCGCATGGTCGAGGCGGCATTGAGGCGGTGGATGCGCGGGCGCTTGGCGTACAGCTGCTGTTCGTTGGACAGCTCGGCCTCAAGGCTGGCGATCTGGCTCGACAGCTGCGAGCTGTCGAAATCCGGCGTGGCCGCCGCAGGCTTGGGCTGCGGCTTGCTTTCCTTGGGCTTGGGCTCGACCTTCTGCGGCTTGGGCGCCTTGGTGGCGACGGCGGATTTCTCCGGCGTGGGCGGCACTTCGGGCTTGGCCGCAGGCGGCGGGGTGACCTTGTTGATCTTGCTGTCCTGGAACGGCGCGACCTCGGTGGTCTTGGGCACCGCCTTCTTCTCCAGGGTGCCGCTGCCCTGCTGGTTGTCCTGGGCCTGGAAATCGGCCTTCTCGGGCGCTTTCTCGCTCTTGAAGGTGGCCAGGGTGATGTCCATGGTCTGGCGGATTTCTGCCGGCTTGACCACGGTAAAACCGACGCCGAGGATCAGCGCCAGGTGCACCAGGGCAGCCAGGAACAGGGTAAAGCCAAGCCGGTCCACCGGGCGAACGCGGGGTGGCAGCAGGTCGGCGGGGATGTCGGCGGGCAGCGTCATCAGGTATCCAGCAACCGCGAGGCGGGGCAGCAGCTCAGTCGAATAGGACCGGCATCATACCCCACTGCGCGTCATTGCTCTGTGTCGGCGGTCAGCGCGCCTTCAGCTGGCGATCAATGGCATCCATCAGCTTGCCACCGATATCGGTGTTGTAGGCAGCGTCGATCTCGCGGATGCAGGTCGGGCTGGTGACGTTGATTTCGGTGAGGTAGTCGCCGATCACGTCCAAGCCGACGAACAGCAGGCCCTTTTCGCGCAGGGTCGGGCCGACCTGGGCGGCAATCCAGCGGTCGCGCTCGCTCAGCGGGCGCGCTTCGCCACGCCCACCGGCGGCCAGGTTGCCGCGGGTCTCGCCGCTGGCCGGGATGCGCGCCAGGCAGTAGTCCACCGGCTCGCCGTCGATCATCAGGATGCGCTTGTCGCCGTCCTTGATCGCCGGCAGGTAGGCCTGCGCCATGATCTGCTGGGCGCCCAGCGCGGTCAGGGTTTCCAGGATCACCGAGAGGTTGGGGTCGCCTGCCCGGTGGCGGAAGATCGAGGTGCCGCCCATGCCGTCCAGCGGCTTGAGGATCACGTCACCATGCTCGGCGGCGAACTGGCGGATGATGTCCGGGCGGCGGCTGACCAGGGTCGGCGGCGTGCACTGCGGGAACAGTGTGGCGAACAGTTTTTCGTTGCAGTCGCGCAGGCTCTGCGGGCGGTTGACCACCAGCACGCCTTCGGCCTCGGCCTGCTCCAGCAGGTAGGTGCTGTAGACGAACTCCATGTCGAACGGCGGGTCCTTGCGCATCAGGATCACGTCCAGCTCGGCCAGCGGGCTGTCCTGCTCCTCGCCCAGCTCGAACCAGCGCGCCGGGTCGGCGAACACGTTGAGCGGGCGCATGCGCGCGCGGGCCTTGCCTTGTGCCTGGTACAGGTCGCGCTGCTCCATGTAGAACAGGCTCCAGCCGCGGGCTTGGGCGGCCAGCAGCATGGCCAGCGAGCTGTCCTTCTTGTAGGAGATGGACGCGATGGGGTCCATGACAATGCCGAGGCGAACGCTCATGGGGGTGGTTCCTCTTGGCGGCCGGTAGCCGCGACGAATCGAAAGAAAAGTGGCTCAGGGTGGCGCTGCGAACGCCGCCGGTCAAGGGGGCGGCAGATGGAACGGGCTCCGGGAGTGTGCTAAAAATGCCTTCAGCTTCAAGCTGCACGCCATCCGCGGCCTGCAGCCCTCACTGTGCAGCGATGGTAGCGCAACTTATGGAACAGCCCCTGAAGGTGATGGTGATCGACGATTCACGCACGATCCGCCGCACCGCGCAGATGTTGCTCGGCGAAGCGGGCTGCGAAGTGATCACCGCCAGCGACGGCTTCGATGCCCTGGCCAAGATCGTCGACCACCAGCCGCAGATCATTTTCGTCGACGTGCTGATGCCGCGCCTGGACGGCTACCAGACCTGCGCCGTGATCAAGCACAACAGCGCCTACAAGGACATCCCGGTGATCCTCCTGTCGTCCCGCGACGGCCTGTTCGACAAGGCCCGCGGCCGGGTGGTCGGCTCCGACCAGTTCCTCACCAAACCCTTTGGCAAGGAAGAACTGCTCGATGCGATCCGGGCCCACGTGCCCGGTTTCGTCGCGCAGCAACAACACGCACCCTGACCGCGCCCGAGGTGGCGCGGCTTCTATTTCCTGATGGGGAAACAGCATGGCCCGAGTTCTGATTGTCGACGACTCGCCGACAGAGATGTACAAACTGACCGCCTGGCTGGAAAAACACGGCCACCAGGTGCTCAAGGCCAGCAACGGTGCCGACGCCGTGGCCCTGGCCCGCCAGGAGAAGCCTGACGCGGTGCTGATGGACATCGTCATGCCCGGCATGAATGGCTTCCAGGCCACCCGCCAGCTCAGCAAGGACCCGGAAACCAGCGCGATTCCGGTGCTGATCGTGACCACCAAGGACCAGGAAACCGACCGCATCTGGGCACAGCGCCAGGGCGCGCGCGGTTTCGTCACCAAGCCGGTGGAAGAAGACGCCCTGATCGCCAAGCTCGACGAAGTGCTGGGCGCTTGACCACCCGCCCCCAGGGCGCGTCGCTGACCGCCTTCGAGCTGTTGCTGGACATCGACCGGCGCTGTCGCCTGCTGGTGGCCGACCAGCCCCCGCAGGACACCCGCCTGCAGCAATGGAGCGGCATCGGCTTTCGCATCGCCGGGCAGTGGTTCGTGGCGCCCATGGGCGAGGTCGCCGAGGTGTTGCGCGAGCCGCGCAGCAGCCGGGTGCCGGGCGTGCAGCCGTGGGTCTGCGGCGTTGCCAACCTGCGTGGCCGGCTGCTGCCGGTGATGGACCTGAGCAGCTTCTTCGGCCTCGGCCCGGCAGCCCCGGGCAAGCAGCGCCGGGTGCTGGTGCTGGACCACGAAGACCTGTTCGTCGGCCTGTTGGTCGACGAAGTGCTGGGCCTGCAGCATTTCGCCCTGAGCAGCCTGGAGCTGTCGCCGCCGCAGCCGCTGCTGCGCGCCGCTGCCCGTTTCGTCCAGGGGCATTTCCCGCGTGAACGCAACTGGGCGATCTTCAGCCCCTTCGCCCTGGCCCAGGCGCCGGGCTTTCTCGATGTGGCGTTATAGGACTTTCGAACGTGAACAAGCCGGCCACCAGTGTCGCCCCCAACAGCATGACCCCGCGCACGCGCAGCATCGTGCAGATCACCGTGCTGTTCGTGGTGCTGATCCTGTCGATCATCCTGCTGTTCGCCAACTTCGCCTACCTCAACACCCAGTCCAACCACGACAAGCAATACATCGGCCATGCCGGCGAGCTGCGCGTGCTGTCCCAGCGCATCGCCAAGAACGCCACCGAGGCGGCGGCGGGCAAGGCCCTGGCGTTCAAGCTGCTGTCGGATGCGCGCAACGATTTCGAGCGGCGCTGGGGCTATTTGCGCGAGGGTGACAAGTCCACCGGCCTGCCCGCCGCGCCGGCCACCGTGCGCGATGAAATGGAAGCCGTGCGCCAGGACTGGGAAAACCTGCGCAAGAACACCGACACCATCCTGGCCAGCGAACAGACCGTGCTGTCGTTGCACCAGGTGGCGGCGACCCTTGCCGAAACCGTCCCGCAGTTGCAGGTGGAATACGAAAAAGTCGTCGAGATCCTGCTGCAGAGCGGCGCCCCGGCCAACCAGGTGGTGGTGGCCCAGCGCCAGTTGCTGCTCGCCGAACGCATCCTCGGCTCGGTCAACACCGTGCTGGCCGGCGACGACTCCGCCGCCCAGGCCGCCGACGCCTTCGGCCGCGACGCCAGCCGCTTCGGCCAGGTGCTCGAAGGCATGCTCGCCGGCAATGCGGCGATCCAGGTCACCCGCGTGGAGGACGCCGATGCCCGCGCACGGCTGGCGGAAATCGCCGAGCTGTTCCAGTTCGTCGCCGGCTCCGTGGATGAAATCCTCGAAACCTCGCCCGAGCTGTTCCGCGTGCGTGAGGCGGCGGGCAATATCTTCAGCCTGTCGCAGACCCTGCTCGAAGAAGCCTCGCACCTGGCCAACGGCTTCGAGAACCTGGCCGCAGGCCGCACCCTGGATACCGTGGGCGGCTACGTGCTCGGCCTGCTGGCGCTGGCCTCGATCATCCTGATCGGCCTGGTGATGGTGCGCACCACCAATCGCCAGCTGCGCGAAACTGCCGAAAAGAACGAGCGCAACCAGCAGGCGATCATGCGCCTGCTCGATGAAATAGAAGAACTGGCCGACGGCGACCTGACCGTCACCGTGTCGGTCACCGAGGACTTCACCGGCGCCATCGCCGACTCGATCAACTATTCGGTCGACCAACTGCGCGACCTGGTGGCGACCATCAACCACAGCGCCGAGCAGGTGGCCGCGGCCGTGCAGGACACGCAGAACACCGCCCGCCAGCTGGCCAAGGCCTCCGAGCACCAGGCCGAACAGATCAGCGAGGCGTCGGAAGCAGTGGGCGACATGGTCGAGTCGATCGACCGGGTGTCGGCCCACGCCTACGAGTCGGCCAAGGTGGCCGAGCGCTCGGTGGCCATCGCCAACAAGGGCAACGAGGTGGTGCACAACACCATCAATGGCATGGACAACATTCGCGAGCAGATCCAGGACACCGCCAAGCGGATCAAGCGCCTGGGCGAATCGTCCCAGGAGATCGGCGACATCGTCAGCCTGATCGACGACATTGCCGACCAGACCAACATCCTCGCGCTCAACGCGGCCATCCAGGCGTCGCTGGCGGGCGAGGCCGGGCGCGGCTTTGCCGTGGTCGCCGACGAGGTGCAGCGGCTGGCCGAGCGTTCCTCCTCGGCCACGCGGCAGATCGAGGCACTGGTGCGCACCATCCAGGCCGACACCAACGAGGCGGTGATTTCCATGGAGCAGACCACCGCCGAGGTGGTGCGCGGTGCGCGCCTGGCCCAAGACGCCGGCGTGGCGCTGGCCGAGATCGAAGGCGTATCGCAGAACCTCGCCGAACTTATCCACAGCATCTCCGACGCGGCGCAGCTGCAGACCTCCTCGGCAGGGCAGATTTCCCACACCATGGCAGTGATCCAGCAAATTACCGCGCAGACCTCCGCCGGCTCCGGCGCCACCGCCGACAGCATCCGCCACCTGGCGCGCATGGCCAGCGAGATGCGCCGTTCGGTGTCCGGCTTCACCTTGCCGGCACCGGCCGAGCGGCGTTGATGGACGTACCCATGGCTTCTGCAGCAGTGAACCCCGAACGCCACGACACCGTGGCCCTGGCCTGGACCCGGGCGGCCATCCTCGATTGCCTGGGCCAGGCGCGCCAAGCCCTGGAGCGCTTTGCCGGGGAGACCGACGACCGCTCGATCCTGGCCTTCGTGGTCGACAATCTGCACCAGGTGCATGGCTGCCTGCGCATGCTCGAACTGCGCGGCGCCACGCGCCTGGCCGAAGAGCTCGAACTGCTGGCGCGGGCCTTGGCCGATGGCCAGGTGAGCCCCCGAGGCGACTGCCTGGGCCCGCTGTTTCGCGGCCTCGAACAACTGCCCTCGTACCTGGAGCGGCTGCGCGGCGCGCGCCACGACCTGCCGCTGGTGATGCTGCCACTGCTCAACCAGCTGCGTGCCTGCCGCGGTGTCGAGCCACTGGCCCAGGGCAGCCTGATCAGCGGTGCGGCCCAGCGTTTTGCCGGCTCCGACGACCTGGCCAACCTCGACCTGTCGCTGGGCAACTGGCGCGAACAGGTACAGGCCGGGCCGGGCCGCGATGCCCTGCGCTCGGTGATCACCGCGCTGTGCGACGACCTGGTGCGGATCAAGGAACGGCTTGACCAGTTCGTGCGCAGCGATCGCCAGCACATCGAACAGCTCGATGCCCTGCTGGCGCCGCTGCGGCACGTTGCCGACACCTTGGCAGTGCTGGGTTTCCAGCAGCCTCGGCGGGTCATCATCGACCAGGTGCTGGCCCTGCAGGCCCTGGCCCAGGGCGAGCGTGCGGTGGATGACCCGGTGCTGATGGATGTGGCCGGCGCGCTGCTGTACGTGGAGGCCAGCCTCAATGGCATGGTCGGCCCGATAGAAGAGGGCGGGCAGAACGGGCTGCCTGGCTCGGACCTGGCCGAGATCCGCCAACTGGTGCTCAACGAGTCGCTGGCCGTGTTGCAGCAGGCCAAGGACCTGATCGGCGACTACCTCGAATCCGATTGGCCGCGCCAGCGCCTGCAGCCGCTGCCCGGCTTGTTGCAGCAGGTGCGCGGGGCGCTGGCGATGCTGATGCTGCCTGCCGCTGCGCAGGTGTTCGGCGGCTGCGCAAGCTATGTGCAGGGCTGGCTGCAGCACCTGGATGTGGAGCCGCCAGCGGATCAACTGGAGCACTTGGCGCAGGCGCTCAGCGCCGGCGAGTGCTACCTGCAGTGGCGGGTGGCCGACCCGCTCGCCGATGGCCAGCCGTTCCTCGACATGGCCCGCGTCAGCCTGGCGGCGCTGGGTGTGGCGTGCAGCCATGGCGAGGCGCCGGGCAGCCACGACGACAGCAGCGATGGCATCGACGACGAGCTGCGCGAAGTGTTTCTCGAAGAGGCCGGCGAGCTGTTGCCGGAGATCGAGCGCCACTGGCTGCGCTGGCGCGCCGACAACAGCCTGCGTGACGCCCTGGTGGAAGTGCGCCGCGACCTGCACACGCTCAAGGGCAGCGGGCGCATGGTGCATGCCCAGGCTGTCGCCGAGCTGGCCTGGGGCGGCGAACACCTGCTCAACCGCGTGCTCGAAGGGCGCATCGCGCTGTCGCCGGAAGGCGCCGTGGCGCTGCAGCAGGTGGTGGTGCACCTGCCGGACCTGCTGGCCGACTTCGCCGCCGGGCAGATGCCGCAAGTCACCGAGATCGAGCAGTTGGCCAGCCACCTGCACGCGCTGGCCGAGAACGACACGCTTGCCAGCGCCGACATCCAGGGCCTGGACCCGCAACTGCTGGATATCTTCCGCAATGAGGCCCAGGGCCACCTGGCCAGCCTGGACGCCTTCCTGCAGGCGGCCAACGGGCAGGGCACGCCGGTCAGCGATGACCTGCAGCGCGCCTTGCACACGCTCAAGGGCAGCGCTGCCATGGCCGGGGTGATGCCGATCGCCGAGCTGGCCACGGCGTTCGACCGCCTGGTGCGCGAATACCGCGGCCACCAGTTGCCATTGCAAGGGGCCGAAATCGCCTGGCTGGAGGCGGCGCATGCGCTGTTCCAGCAGGGCCTGGCGCAACTGGGCAGCACCCCGTTGGCGGCTATCCCGGGCGCTGCACCCTTGATCGAGCAGGTGGGCGAGGCAGTGGACGAACGCCTGGCGACCCTGCACGAGGAGCAGTCCCATGCACGGCGCAACGCCCGCGACCCGCAACGCACAGCTCTGTTCCTGGCCCAGGCCATGGACATCCTGCTGGATGCCGAGTCGCTGCTGTCGCGTTGGCAGGAGCAACCTGGCCAGCGCCAGTCGCTGGACAGCCTGCTCGATGAGTTGACCACGCTGTGCCACGCGGCCCACCTGGCCGACCTGTGGCAGATGGATGACGTCTGCGAGGCCCTGCTGGACCTCTACGGCGCCGTCGAAGAGGGCAGCCTGGGGGCCGATGCCCGCTTCTTCGCCCAGGCCCGGCAGGCCCATGAAGCGCTGCTCGACATGCTCGATGAGGTGGCTGCCGGCCAGGAGCTGACCCCGCGCCCCGATTGCGTCGATGGCCTGCGCGCCTTGCTCGCCAGCGCCCTGGCACCGGAGGCCACGGGCCTGGTGGCGCCTGGGGCGGTGACGCCGCTGAACGCGCCGCTGGAGCTGGCCGAGGAAGATGACAGCCCCGGCGACAAGGAGCTGCTGGAAGTCTTCCTCGAAGAAAGCTCGGACATCGTCGAAAGCGCCGGCGCCGCGCTGGCCCGCTGGCAGGCCGACCCGCGCAACAGCGTCGAGGTGGAAAACCTGCTGCGCGACCTGCATACCCTCAAGGGCGGCGCGCGCATGGTGGAAATCGCCGCCATCGGCGACCTGGCCCACGAACTGGAATTTCTCTACGAACTGCTCGCGGCCGGGCGCTTGCCGCCCAGTGCGGCGCTGTTCGCCTTGCTGCAGAACTGCCATGACCGCCTGGCGCACATGCTCGATGCCGTGCGCCTGGGCCAGCCGCTGCACGCGGCCACCGCGCTGATCGACTACATCCGCAACTTCAGCAGCGCCGCCTTGACCGACAGTGCTGCCGGCCAGGCGCCGGCCGAAGCGGCGCACCCCGACCAGCCCAGCGCTGCGCCGGAGCGTGCGGCCGGCGACATGGTCAAGGTCGACGCCGAACTGCTCGACGACCTGGGCAACCTGGCCGGCGAGCACTCGGTCATCCGGGGGCGTATCGAGCAGCAGGTCAACGACGCCCAGTTCGCCCTCAACGAAATGGAAACCACGCTGGAGCGCATGCGCGACCAGCTGCTGCGCCTGGACAACGAGACCCAGGGGCGGCTCAGCAGCCGGCAGCCGTTCGAAGGCGACGCCTACGAAGATTTCGACCCGCTGGAAATGGACCGCCACTCCCAGCTGCAGCAGTTGTCGCGGGCCTTGTTCGAATCGGCCTCCGACCTGCTCGACCTGAAAGAGACACTGGCCCTGCGCGCCCAGGAGGCCTACAGCCTGCTGCAGCAGCAGGCGCGGGTGAACAGCCAGTTGCAGGAGGGCCTGACCGCCACCCTGATGGTGCCGTTCGAGCGCCTGGTGCCGCGCCTGCAGCGGGTGGTGCGGCAGGTGGCGAGCGAGCTGGGCAAGCAGGTCGAGCTGGTGGTCGGCAACGCCGAGGGCGAGCTGGACCGCAGCGTGCTCGAGCGCATGGTCGCGCCGCTGGAGCACATGCTGCGCAATGCCGTCGACCATGGCCTGGAAGCACGCGAAGTGCGCCTGGCCGCCGGCAAGCCGGAGCAGGGCACCATTGCCCTGAACCTGTTGCACGAGGGCGCCGACATCGTCATCGAAATGACCGACGACGGCGCCGGCGTGCCTCTGCAGGCGGTGCGCCGCAAGGCCATCAAGCGCGGCCTGCTCGACCCCCAGGCCAACCTCAGCGATCACGAGATCCTCCAGTTCATCCTGCGCCCGGGGTTTTCCACCGCCGAGAAGATCACCCAGATTTCCGGGCGCGGCCTGGGCATGGACGTGGTGCACGAGGAGGTCAAGCAACTGGGCGGCTCGATGACCATCGAGTCGGCCCAGGGCAAGGGCGCGCGCTTCCTCATTCGCCTGCCGTTCACGGTGTCGATCAACCGCGCCCTGATGGTGCACCTGGGCGAGGAGCAGTACGCCATCCCGCTCAACACCATCGAGGGCATCGTGCGCGTGCCGCCGGCGGAGCTGGCCGCCTGCTACCAGCTGGATGCGCCGCGCTACGTGTATGCCGGCCACGAATACCAGCTGCGTTACCTCGGCGAGCTGCTGCAAGGGCTGCCGCGGCCCGGCCTGCTGGGGCAGAGCGTGCCGCTGCCGGTGCTGCTGGTGCATTCCCAGGAGCAGTCGTTCGCGATCCAGGTCGACAGCCTGTCGCCAAGCCGCGAGATCGTGGTGAAGAGCCTTGGGCCGCAATTTGCCGCCGTGGCGGGTTTGTCGGGCGCGACCTTGCTCGGCGATGGCCGGGTGGTGCTGATTCTCGACCTGCTCGGCCAGTTGCGCGGCCAGCAGCGGCGCCTGGCGCGCCTGCCGGGCGGCAGCGGGGTGCAGAGCACGCTGTTCGGCCCGGCGCCACGGCGCGCCTTGCTGGTGATGGTGGTGGACGATTCGGTGACGGTGCGCAAGGTCACCAGCCGCCTGCTCGAGCGCCACGGCATGAGCGTGCTGACCGCCAAGGACGGGGTCGATGCCATGGCCCTTCTGGAAGAACACCGCCCCGACGTGCTGCTGCTGGATATCGAGATGCCGCGCATGGACGGCTTCGAAGTGGCCACCCGCATTCGCCGTGACGAGCGGCTCAAGGACCTGCCGATCATCATGATCACCTCACGCACCGGGCAGAAGCACCGCGACCGGGCCATGGCCATCGGGGTCAACGATTACCTGGGCAAGCCGTACCAGGAGTCGGTGCTGCTGCAGAGCATCGCCCATTGGAGCCAGCACCATGCTTGAACTGATCGCCGGCCAGCGCAGCAGCTTGACCGGCCTGCTGCTGCCCCTGGGTGACCGCACCCTGGTGCTGCCGAACGTGGCCGTGGCCGAACTGATCGGCCAGCGCAACCTCTTGTGCCGGCCAGGCGAGCCGGCCTGGCACCTGGGCTGGCTCGACTGGCGCCAGCAGCACTTGCCGCTGATCGGCTTCGAGGCCGCCTGCGGCGGCGAAACGCCGTGTGGCGAGCGGGCGCGGGTGGTGGTGCTCAATGCCCTGGGCGATACCGGGCTGCGTTATCTGGCGCTGTTGCTGCAGGACATCCCGCGCTCGTGCAAGCTCGACAGCCAGCTCAACTATGTGGATGTGGCGCTGGGCAGCCTGGAGCTGGCGGCGGTGCAGGTGGGCGAGCAGGTGGCGCGGGTGCCGGACCTGGTCGGGCTGGAAAGGCTGGTGCGTGACGCGCAATTGCAACCTGGGGTTGGGTAGGATGTGAGGCTGATGGCCCCTTCGCGGGGCAAGCCCGCTCCCACAAGGCAGCCCCGCAGGCCTCAAGGGTTGTCATGTGGGAGCGGGCTTGCCCCGCGAAGGGGCCGCAACCGAAAGAATGAGGAACCCAGCCCACTCAAGGAGGTCTGTGTTTGCATGTATTACGGTGAACGCTTCAACGCCTGGACCCACCTGGTCGGTGCCGTCCTGGCCTGTATCGGTGCCATCTGGCTGATCGTCGTCGCAGGCCTGCAGGGCGACCCCTGGAAGATCGTCAGCTTCTCCATCTACGGCGGCACCTTGCTGCTGCTCTATAGCATCTCGACCCTTTACCACAGCACCCGCGGCCGGGCGAAAGTGATCATGCGCAAGCTCGATCACTTGTCGATCTACCTGCTGATCGCCGGCAGCTACACGCCTTTCTGCCTGGTCAGCCTGCGCGGCCCGTGGGGCTGGAGCCTGTTCGGGGTGGTCTGGGGGCTGGCAGTGATCGGCATGCTGCAGGAAATAAAACCGCGCTCGGAAGCGCGGATTCTGTCGATCATCATCTATGCGGTGATGGGCTGGATCGTGCTGGTGGCGGTCAAGCCATTGCTCGCAAGCCTGGGCACCGCCGGCTTTGCCTGGCTGGCGGCCGGCGGGGTGTTCTACACCGTGGGCATCATCTTCTTCGCCTTCGACAGCCGCTTCCGCCATTGGCACGGCATCTGGCACCTGTTCGTGATCGCCGGCAGCCTCATGCACTTCGTCGCGGTGTCGTTCTACGTGCGTTAGCGCCGGTCAAAAATCGCCCCACAGCTGCTGCGCCACCGCCAAAGCCACCACCGGCGCGGTCTCGGTGCGCAGCACGCGAGGGCCGAGGCGCGCGGCATGAAAACCCGCCGCCTTGGCCTGGTCCACTTCCGCCTCGCTCAGGCCGCCTTCGGGCCCGATCAGGAAGGCCAGGCGTGCCGGCCTGGCGTGGCTGGTCAGTGGCTCGGCGACCGGGTGCAGCACCAGTTTAAGGTCGGCATCGCTGGCCTTGATCCATTCGGCCAGGGTCACTGGCGGGTGGATCACCGGCAGGGTCGAGCGGCCGCATTGCTCGCAGGCGCTGATGGCCACCTGGCGCCAGTGGGCCAGGCGCTTGTCGGCGCGCTCGTCTTTGAGGCGCACTTCGCAGCGTTCGCTGACGATCGGGGTGATTTCGTTGACGCCCAGTTCGGTGGCCTTCTGGATCGCCCAGTCCATCCGCTCGCCGCGGGACAGGCCTTGGCCCAGGTGCACATGCAGCGCTGAATCGGCCTGGCCGGGCAGGGCCTGGTCGAGGGTCACGCGCACGCTTTTCTTGCCCACTTCGAGCAGTTGGCCGAGGTATTCCTGGCCACTGCCGTCGAACAGTTGCACGGCATCACCCGGGGCCATGCGCAGGACGCGGCCGATGTAGTGGGCCTGGGCCTCGGGCAGGTCGTGATCGCCAAGGCTCAGGGGGGCGTCGATGAAGAAGCGGGACAGTCTCATGGTTCTGCTCAAGCTGAAGGGTGGGCACAGCCCGTAGGAGCGGCCTTGTGTCGCGAAAGGGCTGCAGAGCAGCCCCGTTTTTCAGCGGCGCTGCAACATGCCGGGGGGCCGCTTGCGGCCCTTTCGCGACACAAGGCCGCTCCTACGGGGTATTGCGAACGTAGGTGGGGCTAGCCCGGATCGCGGAAGTCGGGGTGGAAGTTGGCCGGCACCGCGACGCTGACGCTATCACGCGTGGCGATATCGATGCCTTCGCTGGCCACCTCGGCCAGGAAGTCGATCTGCTCCGGGGTGATCACATACGGCGGCAGGAAGTACACCACGCTGCCCAGCGGGCGCAACAGGGCGCCGCGGCTCAGGGCATGCTCGAACACCTTCAGGCCGCGGCGCTCTTGCCACGGGTAGGCGACCTTGCCGGCCTTGTCCTGGACCATCTCGATGGCCAGGGCCATGCCGGTCTGGCGGATTTCGGCGACATGCGCGTGGTCGGCCAGGTGCGCGGTGGCGCTGGCCATGCGCGCCGACAACGCCTTGTTGGCCTCGATCACGTTGTCCTGCTCGAAGATGTCCAGCGTCGCCAGGGCCGCAGCGCAGGCCAGCGGGTTGCCGGTGTAGCTGTGCGAGTGGAGGAACGCGCGCAGGGTCGGGTAGTCGTCGTAGAACGCCTGGTACACGGTGTCGGTGGTCAGGCACGCGGCCAGCGGCAGGTAGCCACCGGTCAGGGCCTTGGACAGGCACAGGAAATCGGGGCGGATGCCGGCCTGTTCGCAGGCGAACATCGTGCCGGTACGGCCGAAGCCCACGGCGATTTCGTCGTGGATCAGGTGCACGCCATAGCGGTCGCAGGCCTCGCGCAGCAGCTTGAGGTACACCGGGTGGTACATGCGCATGCCGCCGGCGCCCTGGATCAGCGGCTCGATGATCACCGCCGAAATGGTGGCGTGGTGCTCGGCCAAGGTCTGCTCCATGGCCGCGAACAGGTTGCGCGAGTGCTCTTCCCAGCTCATGCCCTCGGGGCGCAGGTAGCAGTCCGGGCTGGGCACCTTGATGGTGTCGAGCAGCAGGGCCTTGTAGGTTTCGGTGAACAGCGGCACGTCGCCGACCGACATGGCGGCGATGGTTTCGCCGTGGTAGCTGTTGGTCAGGGTGACGAAGCGCTTTTTCTCTGGTTTGCCGATGTTCTGCCAGTAGTGGAAGCTCATCTTCAGCGCCACTTCGATGCACGACGAGCCATTGTCGGCGTAGAACACCCGGTCCAGGCCGGCCGGCGTCATGGCCACCAGGCGCTCGGACAGCTCGATCACCGGCTGGTGGCTGAAGCCTGCGAGGATCACGTGCTCGAGCTGGTCGACCTGGTCCTTGATGCGCTGGTTGATGCGCGGGTTGGCATGGCCGAACACGTTGACCCACCAGCTGCTGACCGCATCCAGGTAGCGTTTGCCCTCGAAGTCCTCGAGCCACACGCCTTCGCCGCGCTTGATCGGGATCAGCGGCAGTTGCTCGTGGTCTTTCATCTGGGTGCAGGGGTGCCACAGGACCTTGAGGTCACGTTGCATCCACTGATCGTTGAGGCCCATCGGCACTTCTCCTGGCGTTGCGGCATGGTTTGACCGCGTAAGCCTAAGCAATGCCAGGGGGCAGGACAACCGCTAGTGGTCAATGGCGGCAGGTGCCCGTCCATTCGAGCTTGCGGATGTGCACGGTGCCGGCCTGGGAGGTGGAGATGGTCAGGCGCCGAAACGGCCCGTCGAGGATCTGCTGGTAGGGCTGGGTGGCGATGGGGCCGGGCATGAACGCGGTGTGGCCGCTGCCGGACAGCGTGAGCCAATAGAAGCTGCGCGGGATCGGTACGAACAGGTCGGCTTCGTCGGCGTCGGTATCGAGCAACATGTGTACATCGTCGTAGTGCTGGTCGCTGACCACGTAGTACTCCAGGCAAAGGCTCTCGACCTCCTGGCTGAAGACGATCTCCACCTCGCTGTGCTCGCCAATCACCAGTTCGGTGCCGTGCTCGCCCTTGAAGGCTTCGTGAAAGCCCGTCCACGAGGTGCTGTTGGCGCAGATGCTCAACCCTGAGGGGGTGAGCAAGGCCTGTTTGTGCCACAGAAACTGCCTCTGGACCTGTGCGAAATGCTCCTCATAGATCATGCGCAGCTCCTTTTGTCGGTTCTTCTGGCTACGCGTGAGAGCATCGCCCGCAAACGCAAAGCCGGCTACTGACAAAAATGCCAGTTGCCAAAGGCACTTGATATCGCCGTGCTGGCAGGGTCTGCAGACCTGACGTATTCTTAACGCATCTCGCTCGGGGCAATTCTTGCCTCTTCCCATTCCTGTAACGTCTGACTCGGAGTTCGCCATCATGGCTGCTGCTTGGGTGCGCCTGTGCGCGTTGGTATTGATCGGTGTATCCAGCGGCGCCACGCTGGCCAAGGACAAGACACCTACGGCGATCGTCGTGGGCGGTGGCCTGGCAGGCCTGACCGCGGCCTACGAGCTGCAGAACAAGGGCTGGCAGGTGACCCTGCTGGAAGCCAAGTCGGGCATGGGCGGGCGTTCGGGGCTGGCCACCAGCGAGTGGATCGGCAACGGCAAGGCCCAGCCGGTGCTCAACCAGTACCTGGACCATTTCAAGCTTGAAACCCTGCCGGCACCGGAGTTCGTGCGGACCCCGGGCTACCTGATCGACGGCGAGTACTTCAGCGCCGCGGACCTGGCCACCAAGCAGCCCGCCACCGCCGAGGCACTCAAGCGCTACGAGAAGACTCTCGACGACCTGGCCCGCTCCATCGACGACCCGCTCAACCCCCAGGCCAACAGCACCCTGTTCGCCCTCGACCAGATCAACGTGTCCAGTTGGCTCGACAAGCTGCAACTGCCGACCACCGCACGGCAACTGGTCAACCAGCAGATCCGCACCCGCTACGATGAGCCGTCGCGCCTGTCGTTGCTCTATTTCGCCCAGCAGAACCGCGTCTACCGGGGTGTCAGCGACCGCGACCTGCGTGCCGCGCGCTTGCCAGGCGGCAGCCCGGTGCTGGCCCAGGCCTTCGTCAAGCAGCTGAAAACCATCAAGACCAGCTCGCCGGTGACCTCCATCGTGCAGGACAAGGACGGCGTGACGGTCAAGGCCGGCAGCGTCGGCTACCAGGCCGACTACGTGGTCATGGCCGTGCCGCTGCGCGCCCTGGCCAAGATCCAGATCACCCCGGTGCTCGATACCCAGCACGTGGCCGCGCTGCGGGGCACCAACTACGGCTGGCGCGACCAGTTGATGCTCAAGTTCAAGCAGCCGGTGTGGGAAAGCCGTTCGCGGATGTCTGGCGAAATCTTCAGTAACGCCGGCCTCGGCATGCTGTGGATCGAGCCGGCACTCAAGGGTGGCGCCAACGTTGTGATCAACCTGTCCGGCGACAATGCGCGGCTGCTGCAGGCCTTTGGCGACAAGCAGATGGTCGACCAGGTGCTGATCCGCCTGCACGCCTTCTACCCACAGGCCCGTGGCGCGTTCACCGGTTACGAGGTCAAGCGCTACAGCACCGACGCCGGCACCGGCGGCGCCTACCTGGCCTACGGCCCGGGGCAGATCAGCAAGTACTGGCGCCTGTGGGAGCGCCCGGTGCAGCGCATCGCCTTCGCCGGCGAGCATACCGACGCCCTTTACCCAGGCACCCTGGAAGGCGCCCTGCGCAGTGGCCAGCGTGCGGCCAGCCAGGTGCAGGACCTGCTGGCCGGCAAGTCGTTCGACCCGGCCAAGGCCGCGACCGTGGCGGCTGCGGCAGGCGCAGCCGCGGCGGCGAGCAAGGACAAGGGCGGGTTCTTCTCGCGCCTGTTCGGTGGCGGCGACAAGCCTGAAGTGAAGGCTGCACCGGTGCCCAAGGCCGAGGAAGTGGCCCCGGCGCCAGCACCCGCGCCAGTGGCGGCACCTGCCCCGGTAGTGCCGGCACCGATCGCCAAGGAAGAACCCGCCAAGCCAGCTGCGACCAAGGCCGCTCCGGCCAAACAGGCGCCCGCGCACAAGCCGGCGGCCAAGCAGGCGCACAAGGCGGCTGAGCCGAAGAAGGCGACCGTGAAGTCCGAACCTGCCAAGAAGCCGGTGAGCGACGCCCAGGCCAAGGCTGGCTGATGCCTTGACCTGTACCCGCTCCCACAGAGCTAAGCAAATTACCTGTGGGAGCGGGCTTGCCCGCGAAGAGGCCAGTACTGACAGGTTGCTATTTCCCGCTATCGTTAATGTTTCCTTAATAGCCAACTCACACACTATTTATCGGATTTCTCGATAATCCGGAGCAATTTTTTACGCTTTTATTCGATACGATTCGCGTTAGTCTGTGCACAGCTTTCACGGGGAAACACTGCATCATGCAACTGCGCAACTCACCTTCTCGCTATGGCGTCGTCAGCATCGTCCTGCACTGGGGCGTGGCACTGGCGGTCTTCGGGCTGTTCGGCCTGGGCTTGTGGATGGTCGGCCTCGACTACTACAGCCCCTGGCGCAAATCGGCCCCTGACCTGCACAAGAGCATCGGCCTGGTGCTGCTGGCGGTGATGCTGCTGCGCGTACTCTGGCGCTTCATCAGCCCACCGCCTCCGGCGCCGGCCAACCACGGGCCACTCACCCGCCTGGCTGCCAAGCTGGGGCACCTGGCGCTGTACCTGGGGCTGTTCGCGGTGATGGGCGCCGGTTACCTGATTTCCACCGCTGATGGCGTGGGCATCCCGGTCTTCGGCCTGTTCGAAGTGCCTGCACTGATCAGCGACCTGCCCGACCAGGCCGACGTGGCGGGTGTCATCCACCTGTGGTTAGCCTGGGGCCTGGTGATCTTTGCCGTGCTGCATGGCCTGGCAGCCTTGAAACATCATTTCATCGACCGTGACGCGACCCTGACACGCATGCTGGGCCGCAAAGCTTGACTCTCAACTCAATTGCATAGGAAGGAAGTAAGGATGTTGAAAAAGACTTTTGCCGCTCTGGCGCTCGGTACCGCACTGTTCTCCGCCGGCCAGGCCATGGCCGCCGAGTACAAGATCGACAAGGAAGGCCAGCACGCGTTCGTCGACTGGAAGATCAGCCACCTGGGCTACAGCTTCATCCA
>NZ_DJTF01000102.1:0-12003 GCF_002438125.1 Pseudomonas sp. UBA6315 | reverse complement strand
CGAAGTGCTTGAGCGCCTCGGAACCGATCAGCAGCGGGAACTGGAACGCGCTGCGGTCGGTGAGGTTGACTTCGATGGTGCGCCGGGCCTGGCCCATGCAGATGTCGAGTTCGATGACCGGGCGCGCGGTGTAGGCCTTGCCTGACTCCGCATCATAGTCGCCGGCCCGGCGCTTGATCTTGCTGACCCGGGCCAGCGGGCGCTCGATCGGGTGCGAATGGGCGGCGTCGATGGCCAGGTAGAAGCGCACCCAGCTTTCGCCGTTGCGCTTGAAACGCTTGATGTCGCGGGCGCTCAAGGAGGCGGTCTTGGCGCCGGTGTCGAGCTTGGCGGCCACTTCCAGGTCCAGGTCGCCAAGGCGCGCGTATTCGTTCAGACCGTACACGGTCTTGCCTGCCGCCTGGCCAAGGGCCGGCAGCAAGGTGAGGCATAGCAGCAATAAAACGGGTGTAAGTCTCATAATCCTGGCGCGGTGCTGTGCAGGGTTCGGGGCAAGGCGACTGGCAACGGCTGCGCAACCTTCCTCATTAACTGTCAACAACATGAATTGATGACAAACACACTATCCATCCTTCGAAGGCGCGGCATTCTATCACGACGATGTCTTGACGCCAGCGCGTCGCGATCTGACAGCGTGGGCGAGGGGTAAGTTCGTTCTTAGACGATTGTCGACAATATTCATTTTGTCTTTGACTCATAGCGCTTGATTCGCTAATTTCTGCCCAAGTGATTAGCAAGGTGTCGACAATATGCTGGACCTCAGCAGCCCCAGCCCCGCCGCGTCAGACGAAACGGAAACCTTGTCCGAGAACGTCTTCCGGCGCATCCAGGCGGCCATCGTCAAAGGCGACATCGCCCCGGGCAGCAAGATCTCCGAGCCTGAGCTGGCGCGCACCTATGGCATCAGCCGCGGGCCGCTGCGCGAGGCCATCCACCGCCTCGAAGGCCAGCGCCTGCTGGTGCGGGTGCCGCATGTCGGGGCGCGGGTGGTGTCGCTGAACCATGCCGAGCTGATCGAGCTGTACGAGATCCGCGAATCGCTCGAAGGCATGGCTTGCCGCCTGGCCGCCGAGCGCATGAGCCAGGCCGACATCGACGAGCTGCGCCGGGTGCTCGACACCCACGAGCGTGACGCCGCTTTCCAGGCCGGCCAGGGCTACTACCAGCAGGAAGGCGACTACGACTTCCACTACCGGATCATCCAGGGCAGCGGCAACCAGACCCTGGTCAAGATGCTCTGCGGCGAGCTGTACCAGCTGGTGCGCATGTACCGCATCCAGTTCTCCGCCACGCCCAACCGGCCCCGCCAGGCCTTTGCCGAACACCACCGCATTCTCGATGCCATCGCCGACCGTGACGGCGAGCTGGCAGAACTCCTGATGCGCCGCCACATCGGCGCGTCCAAGCGCAACATCGAGCGTCACTATCTGGACGCCCACAACAACAGCCCACGAGGTGAGAAATGACTGTGAAGAGCACCCCCGGTCAGCGTTTCCGCGACGCCGTTGCCGCTGAACATCCGCTGCAAGTGGTCGGCGCGATCAACGCCAACCATGCCCTGCTGGCCAAGCGCGCCGGTTTCAAGGCCATCTACCTCTCCGGTGGCGGCGTTGCCGCAGGCTCGCTGGGCCTGCCGGACCTGGGCATCACCGGCCTGGACGACGTGCTCACCGACGTGCGGCGCATCACTGATGTCTGCGACCTGCCGCTGCTGGTGGATGTCGACACCGGCTTTGGCGCCTCGGCCTTCAACGTGGCGCGCACCGTGCGCTCGATGATCAAGTTCGGCGCTGCCGCCATCCACATCGAAGACCAGGTGGGCGCCAAGCGCTGTGGCCACCGGCCGAACAAGGAAATCGTCACCCAGCAGGAGATGGTCGACCGCATCAAGGCGGCGGTGGATGCCCGTACCGATGACAGCTTCGTGATCATGGCGCGCACCGACGCGCTGGCCGTGGAAGGCCTGAACGCAGCGCTGGACCGTGCCGCAGCGTGCGTCGAGGCCGGCGCCGACATGGTCTTCCCGGAGGCCATCACCGAGCTTGCGATGTACAAGACCTTCGCCGACCGGGTGAAGGCGCCAATCCTGGCCAACATCACCGAATTCGGTGCCACGCCGCTGTACACCACCCAGGAGCTGGGCGAGGTCGACGTGTCGCTGGTGCTGTATCCGCTGTCGGCGTTCCGCGCCATGAACAAGGCGGCCGAGAATGTCTACACCGCGCTGCGCCGTGATGGTACCCAGAAGAACGTGATCGACACCATGCAGACCCGCATGGAGCTCTACGATGCCATTGGCTACCACGCCTTCGAGCAGAGCCTGGATGCGTTGTTCGCGCAGAAAAAAGGCTGAGCCACTGCGGCCCTCAGCCGGCACGGCGAAACCGCCTGGTGCAGGCGCCGGCTTGCCGGCGATAGGGCCGCTACAGCCACCCCGAATTAGCCAGAAAAGCTTCCATAACAAATTCAAGAAAGGAGAAACACCATGGCCGAAGCAAAAGTACTCAGTGGCGCAGGCCTGCGCGGCCAGGTGGCCGGCCAGACCGCGCTGTCGACCGTGGGCCAGGCCGGTGCCGGCCTGACCTACCGTGGCTATGACGTGCGCGACCTGGCCGCCGGTGCCGAATTCGAAGAAGTGGCCTACCTGCTGCTGTACGGCGAGCTGCCGACCCAGGCCGAGCTGGCTGACTACAAGCGCAAGCTCAAAGGCCTGCGCGACCTGCCCCAGGCCCTCAAGGAAGTGCTCGAGCGCATCCCGCGCGATGCCCACCCGATGGATGTGATGCGCACCGGCTGCTCGGTGCTCGGCACTCTGGAGCCCGAGCTGACCTTCGAGGCCGAGCGCGAGAAGACCGACCGCCTGCTGGCGCTGTTCCCGGCGGTGATGTGCTACTGGTACCGCTTCAGCCACCATGGCGTGCGCATCGACTGCAGCAGCGACGAAGACACCCTGGGCGGGCACTTCCTGCACCTGTTGCACGGCAAGAAGCCGAGCGAGCTGCACGTCAAGGTGATGAACGTGTCGCTGATCCTCTACGCCGAGCACGAGTTCAACGCCTCGACCTTCACCGCTCGCGTGTGCGCCTCGACCCTGTCCGACCTGTACTCGTGCATCACCGCCGCCATCGGCTCGCTGCGCGGCCCGCTGCACGGTGGCGCCAACGAGGCGGCGATGGAGCTGATCGAACGCTTCCAGAGCCCGCAGGAGGCCACTGCCGAGCTGCTGCGCATGCTCGAGCGCAAGGACAAGATCATGGGCTTCGGCCATGCCATCTACAAAGAGTCCGACCCGCGCAACGAGGTGATCAAGGGCTGGTCGAAGCAGCTTGCCGATGAAGTCGGCGACAAGGTGCTGTACCCGGTTTCCGAGGCCATCGACAAGACCATGTGGGAGCAGAAGCGCCTGTTCCCCAACGCCGACTTCTACCATGCCTCGGCGTACCACTTCATGGGCATCCCGACCAAGCTGTTCACCCCGATCTTCGTCTGCTCGCGCCTGACCGGCTGGGCGGCGCACGTGTTCGAGCAGCGCGCCAACAACCGCATCATCCGCCCGAGCGCCGAGTATGTCGGCGTCGAGCAGCGCCAGTTCGTGCCAATCGAGCAGCGCTGAGTCGACCAGTGGGTCTGGCTGTGCTGGCCTCATCGCCGGCAAGCCGGCTCCCACAGGTACAGCACCCGCCTGGAGGGCTGTACCCCACCTGTGGGAGCCGGCTTGCCGGCGATGAGGCCGCAGCTGGCACCCCAGGGCCATAAATTCCACGACCGTACCGTGACCGAGCCTGATAACGATATGAACACCACATACCGCAAGAACCTGCCAGGCACCGACCTGGACTATTTCGACGCCCGCGCCGCGGTCGAGGCGATCAAGCCCGGCGCCTACGACGGCCTGCCCTACACCTCCCGCGTGCTCGCCGAGAACCTGGTGCGCCGCTGCGACCCGGCCACCCTCGACGCCTCGCTCAGCCAACTGATCGAGCGCAAGCGCGACCTCGACTTCCCCTGGTTCCCGGCCCGTGTGGTGTGCCATGACATCCTCGGCCAGACCGCGCTGGTCGACCTTGCCGGCCTGCGTGACGCGATTGCCGACAAAGGCGGCGACCCGGCCCAGGTCAACCCGGTGGTACCGGTGCAGCTGATCGTCGACCACTCGCTGGCCGTCGAATGCGGGGGCTTCGACCCGCAAGCGTTCGAGAAGAACCGCGCCATCGAAGACCGCCGCAACGAAGACCGCTTCCACTTCATCAACTGGACCAAGAAGGCGTTCAAGAACGTCGACGTGATCCAGCCCGGCAACGGCATCATGCACCAGATCAACCTGGAGAAGATGTCGCCGGTGATCCACAACGACCGCGGCCTGGCCTACCCGGACACCTGCGTCGGCACCGACAGCCACACCCCGCATGTCGATGCCCTGGGCGTGATCGCCATCGGCGTCGGCGGCCTGGAAGCCGAGAACGTCATGCTCGGCCGCGCCTCGTGGATGCGTCTGCCGGAAATCGTCGGCGTCGAACTGAGCGGCAAGCTTGCGCCGAACATCACCGCCACCGACCTGGTGCTGGCCCTGACCGAATTCCTGCGCAAGCAGAAAGTGGTCGGCGCCTACCTCGAATTCTATGGCGAGGGCGCGCGTGCCCTGACCCTGGGCGACCGCGCGACCATCTCAAACATGGCCCCGGAATACGGCGCCACCGCCGCGATGTTCGCCATCGACCAGCAAACCATCGACTACCTCAAGCTGACCGGCCGCGAAGAGCAGCAGGTCAAGCTGGTGGAGGCCTACGCCAAGGCCACCGGCCTGTGGGCCGACAGCCTGGCCCAGGCCGAGTACGAGCGCGTGCTGCGCTTCGACCTGTCGAGCGTGGTGCGCAACATGGCCGGCCCGTCCAACCCGCACGCCCGCGTCGCCACCAGTGACCTGGCGGCCAAGGGCATCGCCGGCGCCTGGGAAGACGTGCCAGGGCAGATGCCTGACGGCGCGGTGATCATCGCCGCCATCACCAGCTGCACCAACACCAGCAACCCGCGCAACGTGATTGCCGCAGGCCTGCTGGCGCGCAACGCCAACAAGCTCGGCCTGGGCCGCAAGCCGTGGGTCAAGTCGTCGCTGGCGCCAGGCTCCAAGGCCGTGCAGCTGTACCTGGAAGAGGCGGGCCTGGAGAAGGAGTTGGAGCAACTGGGCTTTGGCATCGTCGCCTTCGCCTGCACCACCTGCAACGGCATGTCCGGCGCGCTGGACCCGGTGATCCAGCAGGAAATCATCGACCGCGACCTGTACGCCACCGCCGTGCTGTCGGGCAACCGCAACTTCGACGGGCGTATCCACCCTTACGCCAAGCAGGCGTTCCTCGCCTCGCCACCGCTGGTGGTGGCCTATGCCATCGCCGGCACCATCCGCTTCGACATCGAGAAGGATGTGCTGGGCGTGGTCGATGGCAAGGAAATCCGCCTCAAGGACATCTGGCCGAGCGACGAAGAAATCGACGCAGTGGTGCGTGCGGCGGTCAAGCCCGAGCAGTTCCGCAAGGTCTACATCCCGATGTTCGCCATCGAGGAAGACCGCGGGCCGAAAGTGGCGCCGCTGTACGACTGGCGCCCGATGAGCACCTACATCCGCCGCCCGCCGTACTGGGAAGGTGCCCTGGCCGGCGAGCGCAGCCTGCGCGGCATGCGCCCGCTGGCGGTGCTGCCGGACAACATCACCACCGACCACCTGTCGCCGTCCAACGCCATCATGATGGACAGCGCGGCGGGCGAGTACCTGGCGAAAATGGGCCTGCCGGAAGAGGACTTCAACTCCTACGCGACCCACCGCGGCGACCACCTGACCGCCCAGCGCGCCACCTTCGCCAACCCCAAGCTGTTCAACGAAATGGTGCGCAAGGAAGACGGCAGCGTGAAGCAGGGTTCGCTGGCGCGCATCGAGCCGGAAGGCAAGGTGACCCGCATGTGGGAAGCCATCGAGACCTACATGCAGCGCAAGCAGCCGCTGATCATCGTCGCCGGTGCCGACTACGGCCAGGGCTCGTCGCGTGACTGGGCGGCCAAGGGCGTGCGCCTGGCGGGTGTCGAGGCGATCGTCGCTGAAGGCTTCGAGCGCATTCACCGCACCAACCTGGTGGGCATGGGCGTGTTGCCGCTGGAGTTCAAGCCGGGCACCGACCGCAAGACCCTTGGCCTTGAGGGCAGCGAGACCTATGACGTGCTGGGTGAGCGCAAGCCGCGTGCGACCCTGACCCTGGTGGTGACTCGGGCCAATGGTGAACGCATCGAGGTGCCGGTGACCTGCCGCCTGGATACTGCCGAGGAAGTGTCGATCTACGAGGCGGGCGGCGTGCTCCAGCGCTTTGCCCAGGACTTCCTCGAAGCGTCCGCGTAATGGCATGGGGCTGCTTTCGCAGCCCCTTCGCGGGGCAAGCCCGCTCCCACTGGGTAGACGTGGCAATGCCGGCCTGCACTGTACCTGTGGGAGCGGGCTTGCCCCGCGAAGGGGGCACGCAGCGGCCCAAGTGTTATTGCATATTCATACAGGACAAATAACCAATGGCACATGCTCCACAAATCAAAGTCCCCGCCACCTACATCCGTGGCGGCACCAGCAAAGGCGTGTTCTTCCGCCTGCAAGACCTGCCCGAAGCCGCCCAGGTGCCTGGCCCCGCCCGTGATGCCCTGCTGCTGCGGGTGATCGGCAGCCCCGACCCCTACGGCAAGCAGATCGACGGCATGGGTGGTGCGACCTCCAGCACCAGCAAGACCGTGATCCTCTCGCCAAGCATCAAGCCTGAACACGATGTCGACTACCTGTTCGGCCAGGTCGCCATCGACAAGGCCTTCGTCGACTGGAGCGGCAACTGCGGCAACCTCTCCGCCGCCGTCGGCTCGTTCGCCATCAGCAGCGGCCTGGTCGACCCCGCGCGCGTTCCGCGCAATGGCGTGGCCACCGTGCGCATCTGGCAGGCCAACATCGGCAAGACCATCATCGCCCATGTACCGATCACCGAAGGGCAGGTGCAGGAAACCGGCGATTTCGAACTCGACGGCGTCACCTTCCCGGCGGCCGAAGTGCAACTCGAATTCCTTGACCCTGCCGCCGACGAAGACGGCGACGGCGGCGCCATGTTCCCCACCGGCAACCTGGTGGATGACCTGGAAGTGCCTGGTGTGGGCTGCTTCAAGGCCACGCTGATCAATGCCGGCATCCCGACCATCTTCGTCAACGCCGCCGATATCGGCTACACCGGCACCGAGCTTCAGGATGCGATCAACGGTGACGCGCAGGCGCTGAACCGTTTCGAAACCATCCGCGCCTACGGCGCCGTGCGCATGGGCCTGATCGAGCACATCGACCAGGCTGCCGGGCGTCAGCACACGCCGAAGGTGGCGTTCGTCGCGCCGCCAAGCGCCTACACTGCGTCCAGTGGCAAGGCCGTTGCCGCCGCTGACATCGACCTGCTGGTGCGTGCACTGTCCATGGGCAAGTTGCACCATGCAATGATGGGCACTGCTGCAGTGGCCATCGGTACCGCCGCGGCCATTCCCGGTACGCTGGTCAACCTCGCCGCGGGCGGGGGCGAGCGCAGCGCGGTGCGCTTCGGGCACCCGTCCGGCACGTTGCGGGTGGGCGCCGAGGCGCGCCAGGTGAAGGGTGAGTGGACGGTGACCAAGGCAATCATGAGCCGCAGCGCGCGCGTGCTGATGGAAGGCTGGGTGAGGGTGCCTGGCGATAGCTTCTGATGCACCCATGACGCTCGGCTCTCGTTGACTGGGGCCGCTTGCGGCCCATCGCCGGCAAGCCGGCTCCCACAGGTACAGCGCCTGCCTGAAGGGCGATGCGCCCCCTGTGGGAGCCGGCTTGCCGGCGATGGGCTGCACAGCAGCCCCCATTCACAGGAGCTGAAGATGAGCGCCAACGTAGACCTGAACGACCGCCCCGACTACGACCGGGTGCTGCAAACCCTCGCCGACTATGTCCTCAGCTACCGGGTCGAATCACCCGAGGCACTGGACACCGCGCGCAACTGCCTGATGGACACCCTCGGCTGCGGCCTGCTGGCCTTGCGCTTCCCCGAATGCACCAAGCACCTGGGCCCCCTGGTCGAAGGCACGGTCGTGCCCAACGGCGCCCGGGTGCCTGGCACCGGCTATCGCCTGGACCCGGTCAAGGCCGCCTGGGACATCGGCTGCAGCGTGCGCTGGCTGGATTACAACGACACCTGGCTGGCGGCGGAGTGGGGCCACCCCTCGGACAACCTCGGTGGCATCCTGGCAGTGGCCGATCACCTGTCGCAAAAGCACGTGGCCAACGGCGAGGCGCCGCTGATGATGCGCGAGGTGCTCCAAGCCATGGTCATGGCCCACGAGATCCAGGGCGTGCTGGCGCTGGAGAATGCCTTCAACCGCGTGGGCCTGGACCACGTGGTGCTGGTCAAGGTGGCGTCCACGGCCGTGTGCGCCAAGCTGATGGGGGCCAATCGCGAGCAGTTACTGTCGGCGTTGTCCCATGCGTTCGTCGACGGCCAGGCGCTGCGCACCTATCGCCATGCGCCCAATGCCGGTTCGCGCAAGTCGTGGGCCGCAGGCGATGCCTCGAGCCGCGGCGTGCGCCTGGCCGATATCGCCCTGCGCGGCGAAATGGGCGTGCCCGGGGTGCTGAGCGCGCCGCAGTGGGGCTTTTACGACGTGTCGTTCAGCCATGCCAACAAAGACCTTTCGCTCAAGCCTGCCGATCAGCGTGAGCTGCGCCTGGCGCAGCCTCTGGGCAGTTATGTGATGGAGAACGTGCTGTTCAAGATCAGCTTCCCCGCCGAGTTTCACGCCCAGACCGCCTGCGAGGCCGCGCTGCTGTTGCATCGGCAGGTGCGCAACCGGCTGCATGAAATCGACCGTATCGTCATCACCACCCAGGAGTCGGCGATTCGCATCATCTCCAAGGTCGGCCCCCTGGCCAACGCCGCCGACCGCGACCACTGCCTGCAGTACATGGTGGCCGTGCCGCTGATTTTCGGGCACCTGGAGGCTGAGCATTACGAGGATGCGTTCCATGCCGCGCACCCAAGCATCGATCGGCTGCGCGAGAAAATGGAGGTGGTCGAAGACCCGCGCTTCAGCCACGAGTATCTGGAGCCGGGCAAGCGTTCGATTGCCAATGCGCTGCAGGTGTTCTTCAAGGATGGCAGCAGCAGCGAGCAGGTGGTGGTGGAGTACCCGCTCGGGCACCGGCGCCGGCGCGATGAGGGCATTCCACTGTTGGAGGCGAAGTTCCGCGAGAATTTGGCGACACGTTTTGCCCGGCAGCGCTGCGAGGCAATTTTTGCCTTGTGCAAGGACCAGCAGCGGCTGGAGGGCACGGCGGTGCACAGGTTCGTGGACTTGTTCGTGAGTTGAGGTTGCCTGTGCCGGCCTCTTCGCGGGGCAAGCCCGCTCCCACAGGAGCATTGTGGGAGCGGGCTTGCCCCGCGAAGAGGCCGGAAAGCGCAATAAAAAAACCCCGGCATCTCTGCCGGGGTTTTCTTTACACCTAACAGCTCAGCTTACGCCTGGACCACTGGGATCTTGGCGTTGGCAGCCGCTTCGCGGAACTCGGCGATCTGGTCGAAGCTCAGGTAGCGGTAGACGTCGGCAGCCATGCTGTCGATGTCCTTGGCGTACTGCATGTACTCTTCGACGGTCGGCAGCTTGCCGATGATCGAAGCGACAGCGGCCAGTTCGGCCGATGCCAGGTACACGTTGGTGGCGTCGCCCAGGCGGTTCGGGAAGTTACGGGTCGAGGTGGAGACCACGGTGGAACCGGTCTGCACACGTGCCTGGTTACCCATGCACAGCGAGCAGCCTGGCATTTCCATGCGCGCACCGGCCTTGCCGTAGATGCCGTAGTAGCCTTCTTCGGTCAGCTGGTGGGCGTCCATCTTGGTTGGCGGAGCCAGCCACAGACGGGTCGGAATGCCACCCTTGACCTTGTCCAGCAGCTTGCCGGCAGCGCGGAAGTGGCCGATGTTGGTCATGCACGAACCGATGAACACTTCGTCGATCTTCTCGCCCTGAACCGAAGACAGCAGGCGGGCGTCGTCCGGGTCGTTCGGCGCGCAGAGCACAGGCTCCTTGACGTCGGCCAGGTCGATTTCGATGATTTCGGCGTACTCGGCATCGGCGTCGGCCGCCAGCAGCTCAGGCTTGGCCAGCCAGGCTTCCATGGCCTGGGCGCGACGCTCCAGGGTACGTGCATCGCCGTAGCCTTCGCCGATCATCCAGCGCAGCAGGGTGATGTTGGACGTCAGGTACTCGGCGATGGCCTTCTCTGGCAGCTTGATGGTGCAACCGGCAGCGGAACGCTCGGCCGAGGCGTCGGACAGCTCGAACGCCTGCTCGACGGTCAGTTCGTCCAGGCCTTCGATTTCCAGGATGCGGCCGGAGAAGGCGTTCTTCTTGCCTTTCTTCTCGACGGTCAGCAGGCCCTTCTGGATGGCGTAGTAAGGGATGGCATGCACCAGGTCACGCAGGGTGATGCCAGGCTGCAGCTTGCCCTTGAAACGCACCAGGATCGATTCTGGCATGTCCAGCGGCATGACGCCGGTGGCGGCGGCGAAGGCCACCAGGCCGGAACCGGCCGGGAACGAGATGCCGATCGGGAAGCGGGTGTGCGAGTCGCCACCGGTACCCACGGTGTCAGGCATCAGCATGCGGTTCAGCCAGCTGTGGATGATGCCGTCGCCTGGGCGCAGCGACACGCCGCCACGGGTGCGGATGAAGTCTGGCAGGGTGTGGTGGGTGTTGACGTCGATCGGCTTCGGATAGGCCGCGGTGTGGCAGAACGACTGCATCACCAGGTCGGCGGAGAAGCCCAGGCACGCCAGGTCCTTGAGCTCGTCGCGGGTCATCGGGCCAGTGGTGTCCTGGGAACCGACGGTGGTCATCTTCGGCTCGCAGTAGGCACCTGGGCGCACGCCCTGGCCTTCTGGCAGGCCGCAGGCACGGCCGACCATCTTCTGCGCCAGGGTGAAGCCCTTGCCGGAATCGGCAGGCTGCTCTGGTTTCTTGAACAGGTCCGAAGCACCCAGGCCCAGTTCGGCACGGGCTTTTTCGGTCAGGCCACGGCCGACGATCAGCGGGATACGGCCGCCAGCGCGGACTTCGTCGAGCAGCACTTCGGTTTTCAGGGCGAAGCTGGTGACCAGCTCGTCGCTGCCGTGGCGGCGCACTTCACCTTTGAACGGGTAGACGTCGATGACGTCGCCCATGGCCAGGTTGGTGCAGTCGAATTCGATCGGCAGGGCGCCGGCGTCTTCCATGGTGTTGTAGAAGATCGGGGCGATCTTGGTGCCGAAGCAGAAACCACCGGCGCGCTTGTTCGGCACGTAGGGGATGTCGTCGCCGAAGAACCACAGCACCGAGTTGGTGGCGGATTTACGCGAGGAACCGGTACCGACCACGTCGCCGACGTAGGCAACCGGGAAGCCCTTGGCCTTGACCGCTTCGATCTGGGCCAGCGGGCCGACCGAACCTGGCTGCTGCGGCTCGATGCCGTCGCGGGCCATTTTCAGCATGGCCAGGGCGTGCAGCGGGATGTCAGGGCGCGACCAGGCGTCCGGGGCAGGGGACAGGTCGTCGGTGTTGGTTTCGCCAGGCACCTTGAACACGGTCAGGGTGTACTTGTCGGCGATCGCCGGGCGCGAGGTGAACCACTCGCCGGCAGCCCACGAATCCAGCACGGCCTTGGCGTGGGCGTTGCCCGCCTTGGCTTTCTCGGCCACATCGTGGAAGGCATCGAACATCAGCAGGGTGTGCTTGAGCTGTTCGGCCGCGACGGCGCCCAGTTCGGCGTCATCCAGCAGCGCGACCAGCGTCTCGATGTTGTAGCCGCCCTGCATGGTGCCCAGCAGCTCGGTGGCGTGCTTGCGGTCGATCAGCGGCGACTTGGCTTCGCCCTTGGCGACGGCGGACAGGAACGCGGCCTTGACGTAGGCAGCTTCGTCCACTCCTGGCGGAACGCGGTTGGTGATCAGG
>NZ_DJTF01000080.1:81553-81987 GCF_002438125.1 Pseudomonas sp. UBA6315 | reverse complement strand
CACAAGCCCCCGCCCAAGCAAATTCCCCAAGCCACCCCGCCAAGTAACGCAGCCCCCGCAATCCCTGTGGGAGCCGGCTTGCCGGCGATGCAGACGCCGCAGTGCATGGCACCGGCTTCGCCGGTGATCGCTGGCAAGCCAGCTCCCACAAGCCTCCGCCCAAGCAAACTCCCCAAGCCACCCCGCCAAATGACGCAGCCCCCGCAATCCCTGTGGGAGCCGGCTTGCCGGCGATGCAGACGCCGCGGTGCATGGCACCGGCTTCGCCGGTGATCGCTGGCAAGCCAGCTCCCACAAGCCCTGCCCAAGCAAACTCCCCAAGCCACCCCGCCAAATGACGCAGCCCCCGCAATCCCTGTGGGAGCCGGCTTGCCGGCGATGCAGACGCCGCGGTGCATGGCACCGGCTCCGCCAGTGATCGCTGGCAAGCCAGC
>NZ_DJTF01000080.1:56225-81326 GCF_002438125.1 Pseudomonas sp. UBA6315 | reverse complement strand
AGCCCCCGCCCAAGCAAATTCCTCAAGCCACCCCGCCAAATAACGCAGCCCCCGCAATCCCTGTGGGAGCCGGCTTGCCGGCGATGCAGACGCCGCGGTGCATGGCACCGGCTCCGCCAGTGATCGCTGGCAAGCCAGCCCCCCACAAGGCCCCCCGCCTAAGCAAATGCCTCAGGCCACCGCCACCGCGCGCCTGCGCCGCCAAGCCAGGCGCGCCACGGTTATCGACCAGTTCAGCACGGCAATCGCCAGCACCCATTGCAGCAGCGCAGCCATCCCTGCCTCGACGATGACCTTGCCCGCCAGCAGCGGAAAGCCGAATACACCGATGAAGTAGGCCAGGCTGAACAGCACCAGCGCCTGTGCAGTCTGCCCCGCCGGCGCCTCGTTGGCCGCCAGCCCGTTGATCACCGAATAGGTCAGGCCATAGCCGACCCCCAGCACGATCGCCGCCAGCAGGTACCCGCCAGGGCTCGCCACCCAGAACATGAACATCAGCACCGACAGCACGATCAGCGCCGTGAGCAGGCACGCCATCAGGTAGGGGTCGCGCTTGACGATAAAGCCCGCGACCAGCAGCCGGCAGGTGATGACCGCCGACATGAAGCCGATGAAGAACAGCGAATAGTCCAGCTGCAAGAGCGCGGCATAGGAAGTCTGGAAACTCGACAAGCCGCCAAAGATCGCACCGCCCAAGCCGACCATCAGGATCGCGAAGGCCGCCTTGGACGACAGCACCGAGCGCGCCGCCGCCGGGCTGATCCGGCTCACGGCCACCGCACCCTGGTGCCGTTGCAGGCGCGGCGCCATCAGCCAGAACATCACGCCCCCCAGCACACTGGCCGCGGCCGCGACCACGAAGGCCGCCTCGACCGGGTAGCCCAGCGCCTGCGCCACCCGCCCCAGCAAAGGCCCGGTGCCGATGCCGGTCATCATGCAGCCCGAAAGCAGGGCAAAGTACTTCACCCGCCGCTGGGGCTCGATCAGCATGGCCACGATGATCGGCCCGAGGGTATAGAACACCCCCCAACCAAACCCCAGCAACAAGCCGAACAGCATCATCGCCCCGCCGTTGCCCGGCCAGGTGGCAAACCCAAGGCACGCCGCCGCGAGAAACACCGCGCCAACCGCCACCGACCGGGCAGCGCCAAGGTGGTCGCTCAGGTGCCCGGAAAACACCACGGCCAGGAAGGTGCTGAGCATGGCCGTGGAAATCACCGAGCCGGCATCGGCCTCGCTGGCGCCATGGGCGCGCAAGGTCATGGCCAGCAGAAAGGTGGTGCCGTAGGACAGTGACAGCAAGTAGCTGCCCAGGCAGAAGGTGCCAAACAGGCGGTTCGAAGACATCGGTGTTCCTTGGCGTGCAAGCGGCCCGGGGCCGGGTTGCGGAGCATTGTTATTGGGCGTTCGAGGGCCGTTTTATCACGGGGCTGCAAGCGCTTGGATATGAAATGCGCGGAGTGAAGCGTGGCACGCTCATACCTATCCTCGCCCCGCGCCCAGGGTTTATGCTCGGGGCCTTTCACGGAGGTCGCCCAGTTGAACCCAACCCCTGCCCTGCGCCGCGCCACCCGCGACGACGTCGAAGCCATCCGCGCGTTGGTCGATGGCGCCTATTCGCCCTACATCGCCAGGATCGGCAAGCCGCCAGGGCCGATGCTCGACGACTACCAGCAGGTGGTCGAAGACCACGAGGTGTACGTCGCCCTCGAGGCCGGCCAGGTGGCGGGCGTGCTGGTGATGCAGCGCGACGGCAGCGACATGCTGCTGGCCAATGTCGCGGTGCTGCCCGCGTGCAAAGGCCAAGGCCTGGGCAAGGCGCTGATGCAGTTTTGCGAGGACTACTCCAGGCAGGCCGGCTGCCAGGCCATCCGCCTCTACACCCATGAACGCATGACCGAGAACATCGCGATCTACCAGAAACTCGGCTATCAGGAGACCCACCGGGCACACGAACACGGCTTTGCCCGGGTGTTCATGCGCAAGCCCCTGTAGCGCCCGGGGCGCCGCCCATCTGCGTCCCTCTTGCAATCGGCCGCCTTGGCAAATACTGTATGAATAATCAGTATAACGAGACCGGCCCATGCAACTCATCGCCAAGCTCGGCATCCTTGCCGACGCCGCCAAGTACGACGCCTCCTGCGCCAGCAGCGGCGCCCCCAAGCGCAGCTCGCGCGGCAGCGACAGCCTGGGCGCCACCGATGGCATGGGCATCTGCCACAGCTACACCCCGGACGGGCGCTGCGTGTCGCTGCTCAAGGTGCTGCTCACCAACTTCTGCCTGTACGACTGCCAGTACTGCGTCAACCGCCGCTCCAGCAACGTGCCGCGGGCGCGCTTCACCCCCGAGGAAGTGGTACGCCTGACCCTGGACTTCTACCGGCGCAACTGCATCAGCGGCCTGTTCCTGAGCTCGGGCATCATCCGCTCGGCCGACTACACCATGGAGCAGCTGATCCGCGTCGCCCGCCTGCTGCGCGAGGAGCACAACTTTCGCGGCTACATCCACCTCAAGACCATCCCCGATGCCGACCCGCTGCTGATCGAAGAGGCCGGGCGCCTGGCCGACCGCCTCAGCGTCAACATCGAGCTGCCCACCGACGCCAGCCTCAAGCGCCTGGCCCCGGAAAAGCACGCGCACACCATCCGCCAGGCCATGGGCGTGATCCACCAGGGCCAGCAGGCCGTGGCCAACGAGCCGAAAGCACCGCGCTTCACCCCGGCCGGGCAAAGCACCCAGGTGATCGTTGGCGCCGACGCCACCGACGACAGCACCCTGCTGCGCAACGCCGAATCGCTGTACCAGGGCTACGGCCTCAGGCGCGTGTATTACTCAGCCTTCAGCCCGATCCCCGACAGCCCCGGCAGCGTGCCGCTGGCCGCCCCGCCGCTGCTGCGCGAGCACCGCCTGTACCAGGCCGACTTCCTCCTGCGCGGCTACGGCTACAAGGCCGGCGAGCTGCTCGGCCAGGGCAGCAACCTGGCGCTGGACATCGACCCCAAGCTGGCCTGGGCCCTGGCCAACCGCGAAGTGTTTCCGCTGGACGTGAACCGCGCCGAGCCGGCATTGCTGGCGCGCATCCCAGGCATCGGCCTGCGCAGCGTGCAGCGCCTGGTGGAACTGCGCCGTGAACGGCGCGTGCGCTACGACGACCTGATCCAGCTGCGCTGCGTGCTGGACAAGGCCAGGCCGTTCATCGTCACCAGCGACTACCGCCCAGCCGACGCCGACTTGCGCAGCGGGCTGTTGCGCGCCCGCCTGCGCGAGCCGCAGGCGCCGGTGCAGATGGGGCTGTGGGGATGATCGCGCTCGACTGCGACGAACGCTTCGACACCTGGCGCGAGCAGGCGCGCAAGCTGCTTGGGCACGGCATCGACCCGGCCGCGGTGACCTGGTCGCAAGGCCCCATGGCAGACCTGCTGGCCATACCGGCGGCGCCCCCCGAGGGCCCCGGCCCCTTCCGCGCAACGGTGCCGGCAGCTCTGTTGCCGCTGCTGGAGCAAGCCGCCCGCTATCGCGGCGAGCAACGCTGGAACCTGCTCTACGAAGTGCTTTGGCGGGTGGCCCACGGCGACCGCACCGCCATGCTCGCCGGCGACCGCCTGGGCAGCGAGCTGCACCGGCGCATCAAGCAGGTGAGCCGCGAAGCCCACCACCTGCATGCCTTCGTGCGCTTCGTTCCCTTGCCTGCGCAGCTGGCCGAACAGCTGCAGCTTGACCTGGTGGCCTATCACGAACCTGCCCACGACATCCTGCCCAGCGCCAGCCCCCACTTCGCCGACCGCCTGGGGCGCCAGCGCTGGCTGATCGCAACGCCCCTGGACGGCATTCGCTTCGATGGCCAAGCCTTCGATTATCAGCGCCAGTGCCCTGACGATTGGCGGCAATGGGCGCGTAATGCCGATGATCCTGGTGCGGAGCTGTGGCGTACCTATTACCGCCACACCTTCAACCCGGCACGGCTAAACCCCGATGCCTTGCGGCTGCACATGCCCGGGCGCTTCTGGCGGCATCTGCCGGAGGGCATGCTGATTCCCCAGCTCGAAGGCCTGGCCCGGCAAGGCAAGCAGCGCGATGGCCAGGCGCTGGAAATCGCCGGCCAGCGCGGGAAAAAGATCTCGCCCGGCGAATAGGCAGAACCCGCAAATGTGAAAAATTTGTGATTTTTCTGGCATACCAGACTTATCAGCTGCGACAAATCCTGACACACTTATTGCTAATCATTCTCACACGCATTAGCAATCAGGAAGTAGTCGCCCATGCAGTCCTCTTTTGCGCCCACGCGCGCCCTCCCCGCTCGCCATCTGCTCGCCATCGCCGTGTGCATGGCCATCGCCATCCCGCTGTGGCTCAAGACCCACCGCCTGCCACGCTGGAACTGGGCGCAACCGAGATCAGCTCCAGCCAGCTGGGCAGCACCACCGAAGGCTCGGCGTCGTACACCACCGGCGCCATGGCCACCGCCACCAAGCTGCCGCTGAGCCTGCGAGAAACGCCACAGGCCGTCACCGTCATCACCCGCCAGCGCATGGACGACCAGGCCATGACCAGCATCAACGATGTGGTCAACGCCACCCCCGGCCTGTTCCTCGACTACTCCAACGGCCCCGGCCGGCAAACCTACTCGGCCCGCGGTTTCGACATCGACAACCTGATGTATGACGGCATCCCCAGCGGCTACCAGGGCTGGACGGTGGGCGCCCAGCCGAACCTGGCGATGTTCGACCGGGTCGAGATCGTGCGCGGCGCCACCGGCCTGGTCACCGGGGCCGGCAACCCGTCGGCGGCGATCAACCTGGTGCGCAAGCGCCCGCTGGCCGAGCAGAAGGTCACCCTCACCGGCGCCGCCGGCAGCTGGGACAACTACCGCGGCGAACTCGATGCCTCCAGCCCGCTGAACGACAGCGGCACGGTGCGCGGCCGCGTGGTGGCGTCGTACCGCGAAGCCAACAGCTTCATCGACGACGTCGAGGAAGACCACGGCCTGTTCTATGCCGTCACCGAGGCCGACCTCACTGACGACACCACCCTGACCCTGGGTTTCTCCCACCAGAAGGACAACACCAACTACTTCTGGGGCGCCATGCCCACCGCGCTGGATGGCCACCACATGGGCTTCTCGCGCTCCTACAACCCCGGCACCGACTGGGAAAACAAGGACCAGCAAATCAACACCGTGTTCGCCGAGGTGCGCCAGCGCCTGGCCAACGACTGGGCGCTGCAGGTCAACGCCAACTACTCGCAGCAGGATGCCGCGTTCACCGGTTCCTACCAGTCGCGCTGGGCTGGCCTGCAAGCGCCGCTGTCGCGCACCGTGTACCAGTCCAAGCACCAGGAAAACCAAGCCGGGGTGGACGGCTTCCTCAGCGGCCCGTTCCAGGCCTTTGGCCGCACCCACGAGCTGGTGGTCGGGGCCAGCAAGCGCATCTACGACATGGACACGCGCAACTACAGCCCCTACGACACCAACTGGCCGCTCAACGGCGCCAAGCCCGACTTCAGGCACACCGGCAACACCCGCGAAGTCACCACCCAGGAAGGCGTGTACCTGACCACCCGCCTGAGCCTGGCCGACCCGCTCAAGCTGATCCTCGGCGGGCGCCTGGACTGGTACGACTACGACAACAAGGAAAGCGCCAGCGCCGACTACAAGGTCACTCGCAACGTCACCCGCTACGCCGGGCTGATCTATGATCTCGACCCGCATCACTCGGTCTACGTCAGCTACAGCGACATCTTCAACCCGCAGAGTTACAAGGATGCCTCGGGCAGCCCGGTCAAGCCGATCGAGGGCAAGAACTACGAAATCGGCGTCAAGGGCGAGTACTTCGACGGCGCGCTGAATGCCAGCATCGCCCTGTTCCGCATCGACCAGGAAAACCGCGCCGTCGCGCAGACCGACCTGAACGGCTGCAGCGACCCGACCAACTGCTACGTGGCCTCCGGCAAAGTGCGCAGCCAAGGCGTCGACATGGAACTGCAAGGTGCCCTGACCCCGAACTGGCAGGTCGGCGCCGGCTACACCTACGCCCGCGTGCACACGCTCAAGGACGCTGCCAACCCGGCCAAGGAGAACCAGCGCTTCGACACCGACACGCCAGAGCACCTGTTCAAGCTGTCGACCAACTACCGCCTGCAAGGCCCGCTGGAAAAGGCCCGCATCGGCGGCAACATCACCTGGCAGAGCCGCCTCTACAACGACTTCACCGTCGCCGATGGCAGCCAGTACCGCCTGGTGCAGGGCTCCTACGCCATCACCAACCTGATGGCCGGCTACCAGGTCAACCCGCATCTGGACCTGCAGCTCAACGCCAACAACGTGTTCGACCGCAAGTACTACTCCGCCATCGCCAGCTCCGTGGACTACGCCGGCGACACCTGGGGCACGCCGCGCAACCTGATGCTCACCGCCAAGTACAGCTTCTGATCGCTTGACCCTGCGCAGGGACGCGCTGCTGAGCCATGACCGGCCTCATCGCCGGCAAGCCGGCTCCCACAAAGTACACCGCTGCCCCACTGTGGGAGCCGGCTTGCCGGCGATGAGGCCCGCACGGTCACCCCTCAAAGCAGGAGGTAATCACTCCTCACCACCGTCTCGGCATGCTGCCCTTGCACCAGGTGCACGAACGCCCCCGCCACCTGGTCGATGGCCAGGCAATCATCGACATCGATCAGGGCATCGGTATGCGGTTTCAGCCAATCGGCCTGCATGCGCTTCTTGCTCAGCGCCTTGGCCTCGGCCTTGTTGCCAGCCACCACCAGCAGGTAGCGGTGGGCCTCGCCGAACACCTGCTTCTCGTAGCCGCCAAGGTTGATGAAGTACAAGCGCGGCGCGCCCGCTGCTGGCCGCTCCTGGCGCAGCTCGACGCGATATCCATCCACCCCATCCACCGCAAGCCAGGAATCGACGTGCAGCCCTTTGGCCGCCCCGAACCAGGCGCTGCGCAATTGCGGGTAGGCCGCTTCGAGCGAATCGGCGTGGGCGAAGACCACATCGTGGACTTCGATCTTGGCGCCCGGATGACGCCCTCCGAGCATGACGACGTAAAGCATGGGCAATCCCTGCAAGCTGAATGATGAACCGGCGTATTGTGCCCGATAAACCCCCTGTAGGAGCGGGCTTGCCCCGCGAACACCGGCCAAGCCGGTGCCTGTCCCCACCCATGCCATTTGCTGATGTTTTTTTAACGTTTTTTTGCCAATTGCTTGCTTACTGTGGCGGCCCGGTCACAGAGGAAGCCGAACATGAAGCCGCCCCCTCCTGCGCAGGCAAGCGACACCGTCATCAGCGAAGCCGCCAGTTGGTGCCTGCGCCTGCACGATGAAGCTTGCTGCGCCGACGACCATGCGGCCTTCGAGCGCTGGCTGCAGGCCGACCCGTTGCACGCCTTCGAATACGCCAAGATGCTGGAAATCTGGGACCTCAGCGACCGCCTGGCCAACCACCCGGCCAGCGCCAGCAGGCTGCTCACCAACGCCGCCCCGCGTGAGGACGGCACGCTGGACCTGTAAAGCGCACACGGGGCGATTTGGTTAATGCCGCGCTAACCGAAATCGCCTAGACTCGCCCGCATGACCCGCGCCCTGCGACTGCTCACCCTGCTGATGCTCATGCTCTCGCTTCCCCTCAACGGGATGGCGGGCGTCGACTCGGCCGTGGCGCCCTGCCCCATGCAGGCCATGGGCATGGCCATGATGGCCGGCATGGAGCACGACTGCTGCCAGGACCAGGCTCCCGGCAAGCCCGCCGACCACGCCTCCAAAGCCTGCAAGGTCGGCCAGGAATGCAGCACCGCCAGCGCACTTGAAGTCAGCCTGCTCGACCCTGCCTTGTCGTTCGCCACCCCGCGCCCCGGCGATACCTACGCCGTGAGCCTGGTATCCCGCGCCCCTCCCGATCGCTGGCGCCCACCGCGCATCTGATTCCTTACCTGAACCTCACAGCATCGTTCTGCCTTGGCGGCTGAGCGATGGAATGCGCCTGTGCGCTGGTTTTTTCAAGGACTCATGTTCATGACTCCCCTTTATCTCCCTTCAGGGCGCACGCTGGTGGCCGCCCTGATACTCCTGCTGCCGACGCTCTCGGCGCAGGCGGCTTCGTTGTCCCTGGACGCTGCGCTGCAACTGGCCGAGCGCAACGCCCCTTCGCTGCAGGCCCGCCAGGAGCAGGTGGCAGCAGCGCGTCACGCCGTGCTGCCCGCCGGCGAACTGCCCGACCCACGGCTGAACCTTGGCCTGCAGAACCTGCCGGTGGATGGCAGCGATCGTTGGAGCACCAACCGCGACTTCATGACCATGCAGGTGGTCGGCCTGGCGCAGGAAGTGCCCAACCGCGACAAACGCAAAGCCCGCGTCGAAACCGCGCAAGCCACCGTCGAACGGGCGGATGCCGAAGTGCTGTTCGAGCGCCTGAAAGTGCGTGCGGCCACCGCGCAAGCGTGGATCACGGCGTACACCCTGCAACGCAAACTGCAGCAGTTCGACGCGCTGTTCAGCGAGAACCGCCTGCTGGCAGCCGCTGTACGCGCGCGCCTGGCCGCAGGCGGTGGCTCGTCTGCCGATGCACTGGTCCCCGGCCAGGAGGCCGCGCAACTGGAGGAACAGCAGGACCAGCTGCTGGCCCAGGCCACCCAGGCCCGCGCCGCCCTCAAGCGCTGGATCGGGCAGAACGCCGACGCCCAGGCGCCGGCGTTTCCCCAATGGCCGGTGCGCACCGCCGATTACCTGCACACCCTCCACGCTCACCCGCAGCTGGCGGCCTACGGGGCCATGACCCGTGAGGCGCAAGCCCAGGTGCAGCAGGCCATTGCCGAGAAGAAGTCGGACTGGGGCTGGCAGGTCGACTACCAACGCCGCGGCCCCGCGTTCAGCAACATGGTCAGCGTTCAGGTCAGCTTCCAGCTGCCGCTGTTCAGCGGCTCGCGGCAAGACCCAATGATCGCCGCCCGCCAGGCCCAGGTACGGCAACTGGAAGACGAGCAGCAAGCCGCCCTGCGTGAGCACACCGCGCAGCTTGAAGCGGACCTGGCGGACTACCAGCGCCTGCAGCGGGCAGTGGCGCGCAGCCGCGAAACCTTGCTGCCCCTGGCCGAACAACGGGTGCGCCTGAGCTTGGCCGACTACCGGGCGGGCAAGTCGCCGCTCGACCAGGTGATTTCGGCAAGGCGTCAGCGCGTCGAGACCCAGCTACAGGACATCGACCTGCAAGGGCAACTGGCGGCGACCGCAGCCCGCTTGCACTTCGTGTATGGAGAGGTACGCACATGAACACCCCATCCATCGGCCTGATCGCCACCCTCGCCCTGGCCATTGGCGCCGGCGCGGGCTACTGGCTGGGGCACTCGGCCCAGCCAGAGCCGGCACCCGCGGCAGCGGAGCAAAAGCCCCTGTACTGGTACGACCCGATGTACCCGCAGCAGCACTTCCCGGCACCGGGCAAGTCGCCATTCATGGACATGCAGCTGGTGGCCAAATATGCCGAGGCTGGTAACGACAGCGAGCAACCTGCGGTGCAGATCAGCCAAGGCATCCAACAAAACCTCGGAGTACGCCTGGCCACCGTCACCCGTGGCAAGCTGCAACGCGCGTTGCAAGTGAGTGGCGTGCTGGCCTTCGACGAACGGGATTTCAGCGTGCTGCAAGCGCGCACCGCAGGCTTTGTCGAGCGCACCTATGGCCGGGCCACGGGCGACGTGGTGGCCAAGGGGGCGCCGCTGGCGGACGTGCTGGCCCCGGAATGGGCCGGCCTGCAGGAAGAGTTCCTCGCGCTGCGCCAGCTGGGCGATGCCGCGCTCTTGGCCGCCGCCCGCCAGCGCCTGCTGCTGGCGGGCATGCCGGGCGAGCTGGTCGACCGGGTCGCGCGCAGCGGCAAGGTGCACAACGCGGTAACGCTGGTGGCGCCGAGCGCCGGCGTGATCCAGGCGCTGGACCTGCGCCCCGGCATGGCCCTGAGCGCTGGCGCGACCCTGGCGCGCATCAATGGCCTGGCCACGGTGTGGCTCGAAGCGGCGGTGCCCGAGGCGCAGGCCAGCGGCCTGCAGGAGGGGCAAGCCGTCGAGGCGCACCTGCCGGCCTACCCCGGCGAAACCCTCAAGGGCACGCTGACCGCCCTGCTCGCCGATGCCGACCCGCAAAGCCGCACCTTGCGCCTGCGCATCGCCTTGCCCAACCCCACTGGCCGCCTGCGCCCGGGCATGACCGCACAGGTGCTGCTGCGCCCAGGCCAGCAGGCCGATGACAGCCTGCTGCTGCCGGCCGAAGCGGTGATCCGCACCGGCAAGCGCGACCTGGTAATGCTCGCCGAAGACCAGGGCCGCTTCCGCCCGGTACAGGTGCTGCTGGGCCAGGAGAGCGACGGCCAGGTCGCCATCCTGCAAGGCCTGCAAGCCGGCCAGAAGGTGGTGGCCTCGGGGCAGTTTCTGATCGACTCCGAAGCCAGCCTCAAGGGCATCGAAGCGAGCACCGGGCTGGAGGGCCAGCCATGATCGCCAAGCTCATCCGCTGGTCGGTGGCCAACCGCATCCTGGTGCTGCTGGCCACCTTGCTGCTGGTGGCCTGGGGCATGCTCTCGCTGCGCAGCCTGCCGATCGACGCCCTGCCCGACCTGTCCGACGCCCAGGTGATCATCCGCACCGCCTACCCCGGGCAAGCCCCGCAGATCGTCGAGAACCAGGTCACCTACCCCCTGACCACCACCATGCTGTCGGTGCCCGGCGCCAAGACCGTGCGCGGCTTCTCGGCCTACGGCGACAGCTTCGTCTATGTGCTGTTCGAAGACGGCACCGACCTGTACTGGGCGCGCTCGCGGGTGCTGGAGTACCTGAGCCAGGTGCAGTCGCGCCTGCCGCCCTCGGCCAAGCCTGTGCTCGGGCCGGACGCCACCGGGGTGGGCTGGATCTACCAGTACGCGCTGGTCGACCGCACGGGCGGGCACGACCTGGCGCAGCTGCGCAGCCTGCAGGACTGGTTCCTACGCTTCGAGCTCAAGACCCTGCCGGATGTCGCCGAAGTGGCGAGCATCGGCGGCATGGTCAAGCAGTACCAGGTGCAGCTCGACCCGCTGCGCATGGCCAGCCTGGGCATCACCCAGGGCCAGGTGGCGCAGGCCATCGGCAAGGCCAACCAGGAAACCGGCGGCGGTGTGCTGGAGCTGGGCGAGGCAGAGTTCATGGTGCGCGCCTCGGGCTACCTGAAGACCCTCGACGATTTTCGCGCCATCCCCCTGCGCCTGGCGGCCAACGGCGCCCCGGTGACCCTGGGCGACGTTGCCAGCGTGCAGCTCGGGCCGCAGGCGCGGCGCGGCATCGCCGAGCTCGACGGCCAGGGCGAGGCGGTGGGCGGCGTGGTGATCCTGCGCAGTGGCAAGAATGCGCGCGAGGCCATCGCCCAGGTCAAGGCCAGGCTCGACACGCTGAAAAGCAGCCTGCCGGCCGGCGTCGAGCTGGTCACCACCTATGACCGCAGCCAGCTGATCGACCGCGCCGTGAGCAACCTTGGCCACAAGCTGATCGAGGAGTTCATCGTGGTCGCGCTGGTGTGCGCGGCGTTCCTCTGGCACCTGCGTTCGTCGCTGGTGGCGATCGTCTCGCTGCCGGTGGGGGTGCTGATCGCGCTGATCGTCATGCGCCATCAGGGCATCAACGCCAACATCATGTCGCTGGGCGGCATCGCCATCGCCATCGGTGCCATGGTCGATGCTGCCGTGGTGATGATCGAGAACGCCCACAAACGGGTCGAAGCCTGGCACGCCCGCCACCCCGGGCAGGTGCTGCGCGGCGAGGCGCACTGGAAGGTGATGACCGATGCGGCGGTGGAGGTGGGGCCGGCGCTGTTCTTCAGCCTGATGATCATCACCCTGTCGTTCATCCCGGTGTTCACCCTGCAGGCCCAGGAAGGCCGGCTGTTCGCGCCGCTGGCCTTCACCAAGACCTACGCAATGGCGGCGGCGGCCGGCCTGGCCGTGACTCTGGTGCCGGTGCTGATGGGCTACTGGATCCGCGGGCCGTTGCCCGCCGAGGCGCGCAACCCGCTCAACCGTGGGCTGATCCGCCTGTACCGCCCGGCCCTGGACGCGGTGCTGCGCAGGCCTTGGCTGACCCTGCTGGGCGCGCTGGCGATCCTGCTCAGCAGCGCCTGTCCGTTGAGCCAGCTGGGCGGGGAATTTCTGCCGCCGCTGGACGAAGGCGACCTGCTGTACATGCCCTCCGCCCTGCCCGGCCTGTCGGCGCAAAAGGCCTCGCAGCTGCTGCAGCGCACCGACCGGCTGATCCGCAGCGTGCCGGAGGTCGCCAGCGTGTTCGGCAAGGCCGGGCGCGCCGAGTCGGCCACCGACCCGGCGCCGCTGGAGATGTTCGAAACCACCGTGCAGCTCAAGCCAAAGGAGCAGTGGCGGCCCGGCATGACCAGCGAAAAGCTGATCGAGGAACTCGACCGCCGGGTGCGCGTGCCGGGCCTGACCAACATCTGGATCCCGCCGATTCGCAACCGCATCGACATGCTCGCCACCGGCATCAAGAGCCCCATCGGGGTCAAGGTGGCCGGCAACGACCTGGCGCAGATCGACCGCACCACCCTGGCCATCGAACGCGCCGCCAAGGGCGTGCCGGGGGTGACCTCGGCGCTGGCCGAACGCCTGACCGGCGGGCGCTACATCGACCTCGACATCGACCGCCAGGCCGCCGCCCGCTACGGCCTGAACATCGCCGACGTGCAAGCCATCGTGGCCGGCGCCATCGGCGGCGAAACCCTCGGCGAAACCGTCGAAGGCCTGGCGCGCTACCCCATCAGCCTGCGCTACCCGCGCGAATGGCGCGACTCGGTCGAGGCCCTGCGCCAGCTGCCGATCTACACAGCGCTGGGTGGCCAGGTCACCCTCGGCAGCGTGGCCCAGGTGCGCATCGCCGAGGGCCCGCCGATGCTCAAGAGCGAGAACGCCCGCCCCTCGGGCTGGGTGTACATCGATGTGCGCGGGCGTGACCTGGCGTCGGTGGTCGCCGACCTGCGCCAGGCGGTGGCGCGCGAGGTGAAGCTCGAAGCAGGCACCAGCCTGAGCTACTCCGGCCAGTTCGAATACCTGGAGCGGGCCAACGCCCGCCTGGCCTGGGTGGTGCCGGCGACCCTGGCGATCATCTTCGTGCTGCTCTACCTCACCTTCGGCCGCCTCGGCGAAGCGCTGCTGATCATGGCCACCCTGCCCTTCGCCCTGACCGGCGGGGTGTGGCTGCTGTACCTGATGGGCTTCAACCTGTCGGTGGCCACCGGGGTCGGCTTCATCGCCCTGGCCGGGGTCGCGGCGGAGTTCGGGGTGATCATGCTGATCTACCTGAACAACGCCTGGGCCGAGCGCCAGGCCAAGGGCGAGCACGGCCAGGCGGCGCTGCTGCAGGCGATTGGCGAAGGTGCAGTGCAGCGCATCCGGCCCAAGGCGATGACCGTGGCGGTGATCGTGGCGGGCTTGCTGCCGATTCTGTGGAGCAGCGGCACCGGCAGCGAGGTGATGAGCCGCATCGCCGTGCCGATGGTCGGCGGCATGTTGAGCGCGCCGTTGCTGTCGTTGTTCGTGATACCGGCGGCCTACTGGCTGGTGCGGCGCCGTAGCTTGCGCTGAGGCATCTTTGTGCGGCCGATGAATACCCGAAGTGATCGTCGGCCCACTGGGTTCCTACTTGCCCTTGCGCGACTCGTAGCGGGCCAGCAACGGCTGCACGCTCAGCCCATGGAGCAGGATGCTCAAGGCCACCACCGACAGCACCAGGTTGGTACTTTCCACTGCGGCGGCAGGCAGCAAGCCGTGGTTCACGGCATAGAACAGGTAGTAGAAGCTGCCGATGCCGCGTATCCCGAACCACCCCAGCAGGCCGCGCTGGGGCAGGTTCAGCCTGCCGCGCAGCGGCGCGAGCATCACGCCCAGGGGGCGGATCACCGCAAACAGTGCCCCCGCCACGATCACGGCGCGCCAGTCCCAGTGCTCGAGCAGCACGACGCCCAGCAAGGTCACCAGAAACACCTCCATGGCCCGCTCGACCAGGCTGCCGAAGGCGAGCATGTCGCCGAGCATGATGCCTGCGGCGATCTGCGAGTCGCCCAGGCCTTGCACATCCCCCTTCACCGCCTGTTCCGGCGCCACATGCTGGTGCCCCACCACCGGCTGCACCAGGTGCTCGGCGGCAGGCGCCTGCGGGCTGCTGGAGGTGCGTACCTCGGCCTGGCGCAGCCCCAGGCCCGCAGCGAATACCGCGAGAAAGCCGTAGCCCTGCAGCAGCTCGGCGGCCACATAGGCCAGGGCGATCAGCGCCAGGGCCAGGTAGTCGTTGGGCGAAACGGTGCTGTCGTCGTTGCGCAGGCGCAGGTAGAGCGTCAATTTGCCCAGCCCACGCCCCATCCAGTAGCCGCACAACAGGCCCGCCGTGACCGCCCAGAGCACGTCCTTGAGCAGCCAGCCGGCCAACCCCTCCTGCGCGGATGGCTGCAGCAACAGCAAGCCGAGGATGACGAAGGGAAACGCCACGCCGTCATTGAGCCCGGCCTCCCCCGACAGGCTGAAGCGCACCGGGTCGGCGTCGCGGGCATCGACCACTTGCACGAGCGTGGCCAGCACCGGGTCGGTGGGCGCCAGGATCGCGCCGATCAGCACCGCAAGGCCCCAGCTCAGGTGCAAGCCGTAGTGCAGCACCAGGCTGACGCCACTGATGCACACCAGCATCAGTGGCCCGGCCAGGTACACCGCGATGCGCCAGCGCGGGTCAGCCAGGGGCAGGCGCAGTTTCAGGCCACTGAAGAACAGCGAGAACAGCACCGCCACCTCGGTCAGGTGCTCCATCCAGCCGCTGGCCTTTGCCAGGTCCAGGTGCAGCAGGCCCACGCCGGAGCCACCCAGCGCAATGCCCAGGCCAAGGCACACCACCGAGGATGTGACAGGCATCCAGCGCAGGTAGGAAGACGAGAGCGCGAGCAGCAACAGCACCGCGCCCAGCATGGCGAACCAGACGATGAAGGTCATCTGCGCAGGTGCCTCGGGAAAGGGATGCTCCGACCTTGGGTGGACTGCGCCGCGAACGCGGTCGTTCCGCAGGTTCAGGCGCGCTGCACGCCTTTCGTCGTTCTGCGGGCACCCGCCCTCGCCGGGCAGGCCGAACACTGGGTAGCCACCTCAAAAACAGGAGCTTCACCATGAAAACCCTAAGACCCCATGCACTGCTGCTCGCCCTGTGCCTCGGCGCCAGCGTGCCCATCGCCCTGGCCGCCACCGACCTCAACGATCAGCGCACCCCCGGCAACCAGCCCCTGGACAGCGGCCAGATGAACGGCCAGGGCGGCGCGAGCGGCTCGGGCACACCCGGCGATGGCCTGGGCACCGGCAACGGCGGCACCCGGGACAACGGCACGGACAACACTGGTGGCGATGGCAGCAGCGGCTCGGGTAGCGGAACCGGCGGCAGCAGTGGCAGCAGTGGCAGCGGTACAGGCTCGGGAAGTGGTACCGGCGGCAGTGGTTCGAGCGGCGGCGGCTCTGGCGCAGGGGGTTCCGGCGGCTGAGCCAAGACCGATGAAACTTTCGCGAAACGCGCCCAGTCCAGACCCCTATCGAGTACATGACAGGAGCAGACGATGACAGGCACGGTAGGCGACTTTCTGGTTGAGCGTTTGTACCAATGGGGCGTGAGGCGCATCTTCGGTTACCCCGGGGACGGCATTAACGGCGTGTTCGGCGCGCTGAGCCGGGCCAACGGCAAGATCGAGTTCATCCAGGCACGCCATGAGGAAATGGCCGCCTTCATGGCCAGCGCCCACGCCAAGTTCACCGGCGAGCTGGGCGTGTGCATCGCCACCTCCGGCCCCGGCGCTTCGCACCTGCTCACCGGCCTGTACGACGCACGCATGGACCACCAGCCGGTGCTGGCCATCGTCGGCCAGCAAGCACGGGCTGCGCTTGGCGGGCACTACCAGCAGGAGCTGGACCTGCTGTCGATGTTCAAGGACGTGGCCGGCGCCTTCGTCCAGCAGGCCTCCACCCCCGAGCAGGTCCGCCACCTGCTCGACCGCGCCGTGCGCACCGCCGTCGGTGAGCGCCGCGTCACCGCGGTGATCCTGCCCAACGACCTGCAGGACCTGCCCTACCACGAGCCGGCCCGTGCCCACGGCACCCTGCACTCCGGCATCGGCTACAGCAAACCCAAGGTGGTGCCCTTCGAGGCCGACCTGCAGCGCGCCGCCGAAGTGCTCAACGCCGGGCGCAAGGTGGCGATCCTGGTCGGCGCCGGGGCCTTGCAGGCCACCGAGCAGGTCATCGCGGTGGCCGAAACGCTCGGCGCGGGCGTGGCCAAGGCGCTGCTGGGCAAGGCCGTGCTGCCTGACGATTTACCCTGGGTCACCGGCTCCATCGGCCTGCTTGGCACCGAACCCAGCTACCAGCTGATGAACGAATGCGACACCTTGCTGATGATCGGCTCGGGCTTCCCCTACGCCGAATTCCTGCCCAAGGAAGGCCAGGCCCGCGGCGTGCAGATCGACCTGCAACCCGACATGCTCAGCCTGCGCTACCCGATGGAGGTGAACCTGGTCGGCGATGCCAGCGAAACCCTGCGCGCCCTGCTGCCGCTGCTCACCCCCAAGCGCGACCGGCGCTGGCGCAACAAGGTCGAAGGCTGGCGCGCCCGCTGGGACAAGACCCTGGAAAAGCGCGCCCTGGTCAAGGCCGACCCGATCAACCCGCAGCGCGTGGTCTACGAGCTGTCGCCGCGCCTGCCCGATGACAGCATCGTCACCAGCGACTCGGGCTCCTGCGCCAACTGGTACGCCCGCGACCTGCAGGTGCGCCAAGGCATGCAGTGCTCGTTGTCCGGCGGCCTGGCCTGCATGGGCGCTGCGGTGCCCTATGCCATCGCCGCCAAGTTCGCCCACCCGCAGCGGCCCGTGGTGGCCCTGGTGGGCGATGGCGCGATGCAGATGAACAACCTCGCCGAGCTGATCACCGTGGCCAAGTACTGGCAGCAGTGGGACAACCCGCAATGGATCTGCGCGGTGTTCAACAACGAGGACCTCAACCAGGTGACCTGGGAGCAGCGGGTGATGGAAGGCGACCCCAAGTTCGAAGCGTCGCAGTCGATCCCCGACGTGCCTTACCACCTGTTCGCCATCTCCATCGGCCTGCAGGGCATCTACGTCGACCGCGAAGAAGACATCGCAGATGCCTGGGAGCGCGCGCTGAGCGCCGACCGGCCGGTGCTGATCGAATTCAAGACCGACCCCGACGTGCCGCCGCTGCCGCCGCACATCAAGCTTGAGCAGGCGAAGAAGTTCGCCACCACCTTGCTCAAGGGCGACCCTGACCAGGCCGGCGTCATCCTGCAGACGGCCAAGCAGGTGCTTGGCTCGGTGCTGCCTGGCAAGAAGTGACCGGTGCGGGCTGCCCTGGGCAGGCCAGGCAGTCAGCCTGCCTGGCCCAGGGTGCGCCGCACCTTGTCGAGCAGCTCGGCGATCTGGAACGGTTTGATCAGCAGGTCCATGCCGGTGTCGAGGAACGCCTGGCGGTCCAGCGCCGTTTCGGCGTAGCCGGTCATCAGCAGCACCGGCAGCCCGGGCCGGTAGGTGCGCGCCATGTCGGCCAGTTCCCGGCCACTGATGCCCGGCAGCCCAACATCGGTCAGCAGCAGGTGGATGCCGGCATCCTCGCGCAGGTGGTCGAGCGCCTGCTCGATGGTTTCGGCCAGGGTGCAGCGATAGCCGGCATCGATCAGCACCTCGGCCACCGACAGGCGCACCGAGGCCATGTCCTCGACCACCAGCACATGCTCGCCGGCGCCCTGCTGGCCGAGCTGCGCGTTGCGCACCTCGCTGACTTCCTGCTGGCTGCTGCGCGGCAGCATCAGGGTGACTTCGGTGCCCTGCCCCAGCACGCTGCGGATGGCCACATGGCCGCCCGACTGGCGGGCGAAGCCGTAGATGGTCGACAGCCCAAGCCCCGTGCCCTGGCCCAACGGCTTGGTGGTGAAGAACGGGTCGAAGACCTTTTGCAAAAGCTCCGGCGCAATGCCGCTGCCATTGTCGCGCACCGTCACCGCAACATAGGGGCCGTCCTTCAGGTTGGGGTCGCCATGGGACCAGCTGGCCGAGGTGTTGACCCAGATGTGCCCGCCCTTGGCCAAGGCATCGCGGGCGTTGATCACCAGGTTGAGCACCGCGCTTTCGAGCTGGATCGGGTCGACCAGGGCGATGGTCGGCTCGCTGGAAAGCTCGAGTTTGAGTTCGATGCGCTCGCCGATGGTGCGGGTGATCAGCTCTTCCAGCGAACGTACCCGCTCGTTGATGTCCACCGGGCGGGTGTCCAGCGGTTGCTGGCGGGCAAAGGCCAGCAGGCGGTGGGTCAGCGAGGCGGCGCTCATGGCGGAGCTGAGCGCGGCGTCGGCATAGCTGGGCACCTTCTCCAGGCGGTTTTGCGCCACGCGTTTGTTGATCAGCTCCAGGCTGGCGATGATGCCGGTCAGCAGGTTGTTGAAGTCATGGGCGATGCCGCCGGTGAGGCTGCCCAGGGCGTCCATCTTCTGCAGTTGCAGCAGCTGCGCCTCGGTCTGTTCGCGATGGGCCGTTTCCCGCGCCAGCTGCAGGTTGGCATCGTCCAGGCGGGCCAGGTGCGAGCGTTCGCGGTGGCGGTGTTCGGTGACGTCTTCGACGAACACCAGGCACAGCCCCGGCGCCCGGTAGGGTGACAGCTGCCACTCGGTATCACGTGGCTCGCCACCCACCGTCATGGCCAGGGTGCCGCGCCAGCGCCGGCCCTCGGCCAGGTGCTGGTGCAGGGCGGCAAGGTTGGCCTGCTGGCCATCGGCAAAGCACTGCTGCAGCGCGTCGGGGTTGCGGTTGTCCTGGATCAGCCGGGCGAACGCGTGGTTGCACTCCTGCACCTTGAGCCCGCTGCCGAGCACCGCGATCGGCGCAGAAACGTTGGTGAAGATTTCCTGGAAGTTGGCCTCGCTTTCGCGCAGTGCTCGTTCGGTGTCGCGCACCCGCAGCAGAGTCCTCAGGGTGGCCACCAGCACATCCGGGTCCACCGGGTGCACCAGGTAGGCATCGGCACCAGCATCGAGCCCGGTGATGATGTCGCCGGTCTGGATCGATGCCGCCGAGACATGGATCACCGGCAGCAACGCGGTGGCCGGCTGTGCGCGCAGCAGCCGGACGATGTCGAAGCCGCTCATGTCGGGCAGGTTGACGTCGAGGATCAGCGCATCGAACTGCTCGCTGCCAATCAGCGCCAGCCCCTCGCCCCCGGTGCCCGCTTCCTGCACCTGGTAGCCGTGCAGGGCCAGGCGACGGCGCAGTGCATAACGCGTGGCGGCGTTGTCATCGACGATCAGCAGGCGCGCGTCAGTGTTCATCCGCACCCTCCTGGGCAATCGCCAGCGGCAGGATGACGAAGAACGAAGAACCAACACCGGGCGCACTGTCCACGCCCACTTCGCCACCCAGCAGCGCGGCGAAACGCTTGCACAGCGACAAGCCAAGGCCGGTGCCACGCAAGCGTTTCTGCAGCGGCGAGTCGAGTTGGGCGAAGTCTTCGAACAACCCGCCCAGCAGTTCCGGGGCAATGCCGATGCCGGTGTCGCTGACGGCGAAACGGATCTGATCGCTGCCGTGCAGCTGCGCCGACACCCGCACCTCGCCACGGGTGGTGAATTTCAGGGCGTTGGAGATGAAGTTGCGCAGAATCTGCGCCAGCTTCTTGTCATCGGTGAACATCCGCGGCAAGCCCTCGGGCTCTTCGAAGATGAGGTCCACGGTGCCGGCATCGACGATCGGGCGGAACATCCCGCGCAAGGCGGCGAACAAATCGAGCATGTCGAACCAGGCCGGCGAAATGGTGATGCGCCCGGCCTCGATCTTGGCCAGGTCGAGCAGGTCGTCGACCATGTCGCTCAGCTCGCGGGTGGCGGTGCTGATGAACGCCACCTGCAGTTGCTGCTCTTTGGCCAGCGGCCCGTCCACCTCGTCGGAAAGCAGGCTGGTGATGCTCAGGATCGAGCCCAGCGGCGTGCGGAACTCGTGGCTCATGTACGACAAGAAGCGGCTTTTCAGGTCCGATGCCTGGCGCAGCTGCTCGGCCTGGGTGTCCAGCTCGGCATACAGCGCCAGCACGCCCTGGTTGGTTTCTTCGAGTTCGGCGCGCAGGGCCTGGTTTTCCGCCTGCAGGCGGGCCACGAGGGCCTCTTGCTCGCTGCGGGGGGTGGGGGTTGGCTCAGCCATGCGCGGCCTCCAGGTCGATGACCAGCACCGTCACGTCGTCCCGCCCTCGGCAGAAGTCGCGATGCAACACCGCAGCGATCACCGCCGGGTGGCGGTGGGCAAGGCCGGGGTAGGCTTGAAGGTTCCAACGGGACTGCAGGCCGTCGCTGAACATGATCAACAGATTTCCCTTCACGTGAGCGTAGTCGAACACCTGGCCCTTGCGGTATTGCCCGCCGACGATGCCCGGGTGCGAGGCCAGGCCGCGCGGGCGCTCGCCACCGACCAGGGTGGCGCCGATATTGCCAATGCCGATGAAGGCCAGCTTGTCGCCCGCCCCTTGGTACTGGGCGATGGCCACGGCACCGCCGCGGGTACCGGACATGGCGTGGTGCAGGTCACCCAGCAGCAGCTCGGGGGCATTGAACGGGCCCTGGACGAACGCCTGGGCGCCCGCCTTGGCGGCGCGTTCGGCCTCCTCGCCATGCCCCAGGCCGTCGATCACCAGCGCGCTCAGGCGCTGCTCGCCGAGGGTCACGTGCCAGGTATCACCGCAGGCCGGGTCGTCATGCAGCGAATGGTGGCTCACGCCGATGCGCAGGTCGCGCGCCGGGTGCGCCTGGGGGTAGAGGCGCGCCAGCACCACCGCGCCGTTGCCATCGGCGTGCACGTCGAACACCTGGGCCAGGCGGCTGACCGCGCCCAGGCCGATGCCCTGGGTGCCGCCGGTGGAATAGCCATCGACCAGGCAACTGTGCAGGTCGAAGCCCTTGGCGCGGTCCACCGCCACCAGCTCCAGGCCGTGATGCTCGCCATGGGCGAGCACCCGCACATGCAGCTCGCCCTGTTCGGCGTGCTTGAGCACATTGCTCGACAGTTCGGTGGCGACGATGGCGGCGCGGCCGGCGTCGTTGTCGGCAAAGCCGTGCTGTTCGGCAAGCTTTTGCACTACCCGGCGGGCGTGGCCGACCTGGCTGGCATCGTCCAGGCGCAACACCTGGGTCAGGCTCGCGCTGAGGTTCACGTCCATCGGGTGATCGTTACCCGGGTACCTTGCCCGGGCGCTGTGTCCAGTTCGAATTCATCGACCAGCCGGCGTGCGCCGGTCAGGCCCAGGCCCAGGCCGCCACCCGAGGTCCAGCCGTCGGTGAGTGCCAGCTTGACGTCGGCGATGCCCGGCCCTTCGTCGCGAAACACCAGGCGCAGGCCAACCCGCCCGGCCTCTTCGATGACTTCCCAGTCCATGTCCCCGCCGCCGCCATACACCACGGTGTTGCGGGCCAGTTCACTGACGGCCGTGACCAGCTTGGTCAAATCGACCAGGCGCATGCCGCAGTCGCTGGCGACCTTGCGCGCCAGTTGGCGGGCCAGTACCACGTCCTGCTCGATGCGCACCGGTTGGCTGCCGCTTTGGCGAGTGGTCATGGGCGGCCCACTCGCTGGCGCAGCAGGTGCATGCCACGGTCGACGTTGAGCGCCGTGCTCACCCCGGGCAGGGTCAGGCCCAGCTCCACCAGGGTAATCGCTACCGCCGGCTGCATGCCGACCAGCACCGTTTCGGCGTCCATGATCCGCGACAGGCCGGAGATGCTGGCGATCATGCGGCCGATAAACGAATCGACCATGTCCAGCGCGGAAATGTCGATCAGCACGCCACGCGCCGAGGTGTGGTCGATGCGGTCGGTGAGGTCGTCCTGCAGGCGCAGCGCCAGCTGGTCATGCATGTCGACCTGGATGGTCACCAGCAGGAACTCGCCCATTTGCAGAATGGGAATGCGCTCCATCGCCTCACACCTTCTCGCCAGTGGCCGTGCCCAGGCGTGCGAGTGCAAGCTTCAGGGCGTCGGCCAGGTTGGATTTGGTGGTCAGGGTGCCCAGGTCCAGGCCCAGGTGCACGATGGTCTGGGCGATCTGCGGGCGCACGCCGCTGATGATGCAATCGGCGCCCATCAGGCGGATGGCGGTCACGGTCTTGAGCAGGTGCTGGGCGACCAGGGTGTCGACCGTGGGCACGCCGGTGATGTCGATGATGGCGATCTCGGAGCCGGTGTCGACGATGCGCTGCAGCAGCGACTCCATCACCGTCTGGCTGCGCTGCGAGTCGAGGGTGCCGATCAGCGGCAAGGCCAGTACGCCCTCCCACAGCTTGACCACCGGGGTGGACAGCTCCAGCAGCTCTTCCTGCTGGCGCTTGATCACCGCCTCGCGGTTTTTCTGGTAGGTGCGGATGGTGTGCAGGCCGAAGGCATCCAGCAGTTGCGAGATTTCCCACAGCTGCTCGGCCAGCAGCGCCGGTTGTTCGCGGTAGTGGGCTTGCAGCAGGGTGAACAGCGGGCCCTTGAGGGCAAAGATGAAATAGGCGGTCTGGTGCGATTCCTGGCCGATCTGGGCACGGCTGGCCGAGAGTTTCTCGAGGAAGTGGCGGGTTTCTTCCCAGCCCTCGGCCCCCACCTGGTTGCCGCTGCCCTTGCGCAGGCCGTCCACCACCAGTTGCAGGAAGTCGCGGGTTTCCTGGCGCAGGTCCTGCTCGCGGAGATTGCGTGCCGCGCCGTTGGCTTCCAGCGCCGCGAGCCACTCCCCCAGCAACTGCGCCTGATTGCCGACAATCGCGTCCAACGTGCTGTTCTGCAGTGCTGCCATGTGCGCTTCGCTCCTGAAAAAGGCCGGTTTGGCTCCCGATAAGGAAGCCAGCTTCGGAAAATGACATCCGCCGTAGGAAATAGTTGTGGCGCGCGCAGGATAATTTCATTGCGCCAGCTGCCGTGCCGCTAACTCTAGGCCAAGATCGGCCCTGGCGTTGCCCAAGTGGGCGCCACTGAACAGTTTCCTCTGAACTTTGCCACCGCCCCTGGCTTCACCTGCATACACCTTGCCTTCCTACGTTTGCAGGAGTTGCCCGCCATGAGAGCACTGACCTACCACGGAGCCAACGATGTCAGGGTCGATACCGTCCCTGATCCCAGCATTCAGGAAGCGGACGACATCATCCTGAGGGTGACCGCCACCGCCATCTGCGGCTCGGACTTGCACCTGTACCGGGGCAAGATTCCGGCAACGGAAACCGGCGATATCTTCGGCCACGAGTTCATGGGCATTGTCGAGGACATCGGCAGTGCCGTTACCGGGCTACAGGTCGGCGACCGGGTGGTGATCCCCTTCGTCATTGCCTGCGGCAGTTGCTTTTTCTGCCAGCACGATTTGTTTGCCGCCTGTGAAACCACCAACACCGGCCGCGGCTCGATCATCAACCGCAAAGGCATACCGCCGGGGGCCGCCTTGTTCGGCTACAGCCATCTCTATGGCGGCATCCCTGGTGGCCAGGCCGATTACGTGAGGGTGCCCAAGGCCAATATCGGCCCGTTCAAGGTGCCTACCTACCTTGCCGACGACAAAGTGCTGTTTCTCTCCGACATCCTGCCGACTGCCTGGCAAGCGGTCATCAATGCCCAGATCAGCCAGGGCTCTACCGTGGCGATCTATGGCGCCGGCCCGGTCGGCTTGCTGAGCGCCGCCTGCGCGCGAATGCTCGGCGCCCAGGCCATCTTCATGGTGGACGACAATGACTACCGCCTGGCCTACGCCCAGCAAGCCTACGGCGTGCTACCGATCAACTTCGAACAGGATGACGACCCCGCCGACAGCATCATCCGCCAGACCCCAGGCATGCGCGGCGTGGACGCCGTGATCGACGCCGTCGGCTTCGAGGCCAAGGGCAGCACGGCGGAAACGGTAATGACCGCGTTGAAGATCGAGGGCAGCAGCGGCAAGGCGTTGCGCCAGAGCATCGCCGCAGTACGCCGGGGCGGCGTGGTCAGCGTCCCCGGCGTATATGCCGGGTTCATCCACGCCTTCATGTTCGGTGACGCGTTCGACAAGGGCCTGACCTTCAAGATGGGCCAGACCCACGTGCACAAGTACCTGCCCGAGCTGCTCGAATACATCGAGGACGGGCGCCTGCAACCGGAACTGATCGTCACCCACCGCCTGGCCCTGGAAGAAGCCGCCCTGGGCTACAAGCTGTTCGATCAGAAGCAGGACGACTGCCGCAAGGTCATTCTCGTGCCCGGCGCGGCGTCCGGCACCCTGGGCAGCGACTTCCAGTAGCCCGAAGCAACCAGTTACCGAGAGGGGTTTGCACCATGATCGATCAAGCCACAGGCATGAAACGGGGCGAGCGCTACTGCGTGGAGAATGTCGAGCGCGCCCATCAGTTCCCGGGGTTCTTCCAGGACGGCAAGTACTACCTTGGCCCGGAGCTGTTGACCGCGGTGGGCTGGCTGGAAGGCACCCGGTTCATCTACGACAGCCTGGATGCCGAGGGCGAACCGGTGTTTGCGGACCGCGTGGCCGGCACCATCGAAGGCCTGGCCTTGAAGCTGGTTGACGGCACAGCGCTGCAGCTTACGCCCATGCAAGACAGCGCGACCTTCGCGCCTGTGCCACAAGCCATGCCGCCTGCGGTGGCGGTGCCTGACCCGCAGCCACCCGTCAATGCCGCCTGGAAGCGCCTGAACAACGGCTACGTGATCCTGGCGGCGGCTGCGCTACTGGGCTTCGTTGCCGGCTTTCTCATTACCGAGGCACAGCGCAAGCGGCGTTAGCCGGGGCCCGGCCACCACCGCCCGTCGTATCGATTCGCGATCGCGTCCAACACTGGCGGCGCGCCCCGTTCGAACAGGTATGTGTTCTCGACTGCAGGAGCTTGCACCATGCGTGACTACCCGACCCCGCCCTTCCCTTCACAGCCGCAAAGCGTCCCCGGCTCACAGCGCAAGATGGAGCCCTACCCGGACTGCGGCGAGCAGAGCTACACCGGCCACGGCCGGCTGCAAGGCAAGGTCGCGCTGATCACAGGGGGCGACAGCGGCATCGGCCGCGCCGTC
>NZ_DJTF01000080.1:0-56077 GCF_002438125.1 Pseudomonas sp. UBA6315 | reverse complement strand
CAGCGGCATCGGCCGCGCCGTCGCCATCGCCTACGCCCGCGAAGGCGCGGATGTGGCGATTGCCTACCTGGATGAGCACGAAGACGCCCAGGAAACCGCGCGCTGGGTCGAAGCCGCCGGCCGGCAATGCCTGCTGCTGGACGGCGACCTGGCGCAGAAACAGCACTGCCATGCCATCGTCGACCAGACCGTGGCGAAGTTCGGGCGCATCGACATCCTGGTCAACAACGCGGCGTTCCAGATGGCCCATGAAAGCCTTGACGAGATCGACGATGACGAGTGGCTGATGACCTTCGACGTCAACATCACCGCCATCTTTCGAATCTGCAAGCGGGCCTTGCCGTCGATGCCCAAGGGCAGCTCGATCATCAACACCAGCTCGGTCAACTCCGATGACCCCTCGCCCAAGCTGCTGGCCTATGCCGCCACCAAAGGCGCCATCGCCAACTTCACCGCCGGGCTGGCGCAGTTGCTGGCAGACAAGGGCATCCGGGTCAACAGCGTGGCGCCTGGGCCGATCTGGACGCCTTTGATTCCGGCCACCATGCCTGACGAGGCGGTGAAGAACTTTGGCTCGGGCTACCCGATGGGGCGGCCGGGGCAGCCGGTGGAGGTCGCCCCGATCTATGTGTTGCTGGGCTCGGACGAGGCCAGCTACATCTCAGGCTCGCGGTATGCCGTGACGGGAGGCAAACCCATTCTGTGAACGGCACTACCGCTCGACTCTGCTGCACAAGGCGGGTTCCCATCCAGGAGAGCCCGGGTTCACGATCCGCGAAGAGGTTGCCCATGAACGCCATTGAACTCCTGATCCAGGACCACAAACTGGTCAAGAAGCTGCTCGAAGAACTGTCTTCCACCACCGAACGTGCGGTCAAACGGCGCGCCGAACTGCTCCATCGCATCGAACAGGAGCTGCAAGTGCACACTGCACTCGAGGAACAGATCCTCTACCCGGCCATCAAGCAGGCCGGTGGCAAAGAGGAAGCGAAGATGTACTACGAGGCCAAGGAAGAACACCGCACCGTCGACTCGCTGGTGCTGCCTGACCTGCTGCACACCGATACCGGCACCCTCGAATTCGCCGGCCGGGTCAAAGTGCTGAAGGAGCTGCTCGAGCACCACATCGAGGAAGAAGAAGACGCGTTGTTCCCCACGGCCAAGACGTTGCTGGGCAAAGACCTGCTGGAGGAATTGGGGCAGACCATGCAAGCGCAGAAGAAAGTGCTCAAGGGTGAGCAACGCGCCGCTTGATCGGGGATCGGCGATGGGACTTTGCGCAGCTTTGGCTGCGCTTTTTTTATTCAGGCAGGTGGCGGCTCAATTGAACACCCAGAGCACGCGAGTAGGTTTGTCGGTGAGGTTGGCGTAGCGAAAGCTGGCGTGGGATTGCAGCTGAAAGCTGTCATTGGCGCGCAGGGTCACCGGCTCGCCTTCGTCCAGCCACACCGTAAGCTCACCTTCGAGCACGAAACAGCCCTGCTCGGAGCTGTCATTGAGAAACTCCTCGCCGCTGGTGGCGCCGGGTTCGAGGTGGCTGTCGAGCATGGAGAAACCACCGGTGATGGTGGGCGAAACCAGCACATCGGTGATGCCGCCGGCAAGGTGCAGCGTGCGCCGCTCGTGGGGGCGGGTTACCCAGTCCAGCTCGCGGGGCTTTTCCAGGTTGTAGAAATAGGCGGTTGACACGCCGAGCGCTTCGCTGATGGCGGTCAGGTCCGCCACGGTCGGGCGCGAGACGCCGCGTTCGACCTGGGACAGAAAGCCCACCGAACGGCCGATGCGTTGTGCCAGCTCACCGAGGGTCAGGCCTTTGAACTTGCGCAGGTCGCGAAGCAGGGTTGCCAGTTGTTCGATTTCTTCGTGAACCATGATCGAGCGCGGCCAGAGGTTGCGAAATTATTGGCATGGAAAATACCTGAATAATTCCACAAATCAAGCGCATGCCCGGCGGGCACCGCGGCAGGGTTTGGCGCCCTGCCGAGGTGCCATGGCCTTACTGGAGCGCCTGGTAGGTCAGGTCCAGGCACTTGCGGGCCTTTTCCACCAGCTCGTCGATCTCTTCGAGGCTGATCACCAGGGGCGGCGCGATGATCATGGTGTCGCCCACGGCGCGCATGATCAGGCCGTTGTCGAAGCAGTGCTGGCGGCAGATCATGCCCACGCCCTTGCCCTGGTAGCGGGCGCGGGTGGCCTTGTCTTGCACCAGCTCGATTGCGCCGAGCATGCCCAGGCCGCGCACTTCGCCCACCAGCGGGTGGTCGGCCAGCTCGCGCAGGCGCTGCTGCAGGTAGGGTGCGGTTTTTTCGTGAACCTGCTCAATGACCTTTTCCTCGCGCAGGATGCGCAGGTTCTCCAGGCCCACCGCCGCCGCCACCGGGTGGCCGGAATAGGTGAAGCCGTGGTTGAAGTCGCCGCCTTCGCTGATCACCTTGGCCACGCTGTCACGCACGATCACGCCGCCCATGGGGATGTAGCCGGAGGTGAGGCCCTTGGCGATGGTCATCAGGTCGGGCTTGAGGCCGTAGTAATCGGTGCCGAACCACTCGCCGGTACGGCCAAAACCGCAGATCACTTCGTCGGCGACGAACAGGATGTCGTACTTGGCGAGGATCTCCTTGACCTTCGGCCAGTAGGTCTGCGGCGGGATGATCACGCCGCCGGCGCCCTGGATCGGCTCGGCGATGAAGGCCGCGACCTTGTCCTCGCCCACTTCCAGGATCTTCTTCTCCAGCTGCTCGGCTGCCCACACGCCGAAATCGGCCTCGGTCATCTCGCCGCCTTCACCGAACCAGTACGGCTGCGGGATGTGCACGATGTCCGGCAGCTGGCCGCCCTGCTCGTGCATGCCGCTCATGCCGCCCAGGCCTGCACCGGCCACGGTGGAGCCGTGGTAGCCGTTGATGCGGCCGATGATGACCTTCTTGTCCTTCTGGCCCTTGATCGCCCAGTAGTGGCGGACCATGCGCAGCACGGTGTCGTTGCCTTCGGAGCCGGAGCCGGTGAAGAACACGTGGTTCATGCCCTGCGGGGCCACGTCGGCAATCGCCTTGGCCAGCTCCAGCGCCGGCGGGTGGGCGGTCTGGAAGAACAGGTTGTAGTACGGCAGTTCCTTCATCTGCTTGCTGGCCACCTCGGCCAGCTCGTCGCGGCCATAGCCAACCGCCACGCACCAAAGGCCGGCCATGCCATCGAGGATCTTGTTGCCTTCGCTGTCCCAGAGGTACACGCCTTTGGCCGAGGTGATGATGCGCGGGCCCTTCTCGGCCAGTTGCTTGACATCGCTGAACGGTGCCAGGTGATGGTCACGGCTCATGGCCTGCCAGGCCAGGGTCTGCGAGCTCTTGTCAGTCATTGTTCTCTCTCCATCAAGTCGAGCAGCCGGGCTGCGGGAAATGTCTGTTGTCTATTCAGGCGGTCTTCAACATCAGTTGGCGCAACACCGAGCGTTGCCGGCAGGCTTTGCCGAACGCCTGGAACATCTTCAGGTAATGCGGGTTGTCCATGACCTGGAACTCCGGGTGCCATTGCACGGCCAGGGCGAAGCTCTTGGCGTGCTCGACCGAAATCGCTTCCACCAGGCCGTCCGGGGCAATGGCTTCCACGCGCAGCCCGGGCGCCAGTACATCGATGCCCTGGCCATGGATGGAGTTGACATCGATGAGCGCCGGTATGCCCATGCGGTCCATCAAGCCGCCAGGCTGGATGTGCATCTTGTGGCGCGGGCCGTATTGCTGGGCCAGGGGCTCGTCCTTGCCTTCGCGGTGGTCCATGAACGTGCCGGTTTCATGCACCTTCTGGTGCAGGGTGCCGCCCAGCGCCACGTTCATCTCCTGAAAGCCCCGGCAGATGCCGAACACCGGCACACCGGCGGCGATCGCCGCACGCATCAGCGGCAAGGTCGTGGCATCGCGCAGGCGGTCGTGATGGGTGCCTGGCGCACTGGCCGGGCCGTTGTAGTGCAACGGTTCGATATTGGACGGCGAGCCGGTGAAGATCAGGCCATCCACCGTGTCGAGTATGTCGGCGGTATCCATCAACTCAGCGAGACTGGGAATCACGATGGGCAGGCCACAGGCCGCATTGGCGGCAGCGCGTGCGTACTTTTCGCTGATCGTCTGGGTTGCATGCTGCTCAATCATGCTGGTGCATGCAGTAATGCCGATAACAGGCACACGTGGCATATCAATCCTCCGGCAAATCACTCTTGCAAGTCAGGGTCAAACTTGTGGTTGGAAGGTGCAGCGCGGGTCACAGGAACCAGCGGTACTCGCGTGCATTGATTTCATTCAGAAAATCCAGCTGCTCCTGGCGCTTGTTCTCGCAATAGACCATCACGAACTCACTGCCCAGGCCTTGGTTGACCACCGGGTGGTGGCGCATGGCGGCCACTGCGCTCAGGGCATCCTTGGGGAAGTCGATGCCGCTCTGGCGGTTGTCGTTGAGCGGGGCGATGGGCTCCACGCCACGCTCCAGGCCGTGCTCCATGCCGGTCAAGATCGCCGCCAGCACCAGGTACGGGTTGGCATCGGCGCCGGCCAGGCGGTGTTCGATGCGCAGGTTGCGCGGGTCGGACTCGGGGATGCGAATGCACGCATCGCGGTCTTCGAAGCCCCAGCTGGCGCGGCTGGCGGCGTTGACCATGGCGCCGTAGCGGCGGTAGGCATTGTGGTTGGGGGCGAAGATCGGCATGCAGTGCGGCAGCAGCTCCAGGCAACCGGCCACGGCATGGCGCAGGTTGCGCTGCTCGCGGCCCGCCAGGAGGTTGTTGCCGTCGTTGTCGTACAGGCTCACATGCACGTGCATGCCGCTGCCCGGGGCGTCCAGGTAAGGCTTGCTCATGAAGCTGGCGCGGTGGCCGTGCTTCATCGCCACGCCGCGGGTGCTGCGGCAGAACAGCGCCGACCAGTCCGCCGCACTGAGCGGGTCGTCGCTGTGGGAGAAGTTGATTTCGAACTGGCCCGGGCCGAGCTCGGCGGTGATCACGTTGGCCGGCACGCCCTGCTCGTTGGCCACATCGACCATCTCGTGCAGCACCGACGAGAAGCGCGAGAGCCGCTCGATGTGCATGTTCGGCTGGTCGTCCTGATCCTCGGTGGCAGCATCGCGCGGGAACTGCGGCAGGCCGTCCTTGAGCTTGCGGTCGAACAGGTAGAACTCAAGCTCGAACGCCACCACCGGGCGGATGCCACGCTTGGCAAGGCGCTCGATCACCCGCGCCAGCACTTCGCGCGGTTCGAATTCGATGGGCTTGGCGGTGCCATCGGAGGTGATCAGCATCTGCGCGATCACTTCCTGCTCCCAGCGCACCGGCTTGAGGGTGCCCGGCACCAGGCGCCGCGGGGCATCCGGGTCGCCGTCGGCAAAGCAGTAGTCGCCAATCGGGTACAGGCCGCCCTGGGTGCCGAGCAGCACGCAGTTCTGCGGCAGCTTCAGCGGGGTGCCGGCGGCGACCTTCTCGAGCATGTCCATGGGGTAGCGCTTGCCATAGAAGTGCCCGGGGATGTCCAGTGCAATCAGGTCGACGTAACGCACCTGCGGGTATTTGGCGCGAAAGGCACGTACTTCAGTCAACAGATCCGCAAAGATGACACTCATCTTCTTATCCTTGTTATGTGAACGAATTCAATTGAAAACCCAGAGCACGCGGGTCAGCTTGTCCGTCAGGTTGGCGTAACGGAAATGCGCGTGGGGGTTGAGCTGGAAGCTGTCGTTGGCCTGCAGGGTCACCGGCTCGCCATCGTCGAGCCACACCGTCAGTTCGCCCTCGAGGACGAAGCAGCCCTGCTCGGAGCGGTCGCTCAGGTACTGCTCGCCACTGGTCGCGCCTGGCTCCAGGCGGCTGTCGAGCATGGAAAAGGCGCCCGCGATGGTCGGCGAGGCCAGCACGTCGGTGATGCCCGAGGCCAGGTACAAGGTGCGCCGCTCGTGGGGGCGGGTGACCCAGCTGACTTCACGCGGCTTGCTCAGGTTGTAGAAGTACGCGGTGGAAACACCGAGCGTTTCGCTGATGGCGGTCAGGTCGGCCACGGTGGGGCGCGACACGCCCCGCTCGACCTGGGACAGAAACCCCACCGAACGATCGACGCGCTCGGCCAGCTCGCCCAGCGTCAGGTTCTTGAACTTGCGCAAGTCGTGAATGAGGATCGCCAGGGCTTCGACCTCTTCGTGCATCGTCATCGCTCAGCACCACCGTGAAATTATTGGACTTATTTTTCATGAAAAAATACATGAAAAATTTCACGAGTCAAGCAAGGGATGCGAACACGCAGTGGCGAGCGCGCAATGGGATGCGGGCGCTCGCCACTAGGGTCATCAAGATTGTTTCAAGCGCGATGGGCTTGTGCCTCGTGGCTAAGCAGGGATGATCTGCAGGCACGAATGCAGGCCGTACACCTGGGCAGATGAAAATCTACCCGCAGCTAACGCCCTCTGTTTTTTTGCCACCGATTCAAATCTGCAGTGCACTCGGGCCTTTCAAACCAAGGATCTGACGAGCGTCATCGGGGGTGGCAATCTCTAAGGCCAACTCTTCTAGAATGCGCCGAATCTTCCGGACTTGATCGGCGTTCGATTGAGCTTTTACGCCCTTGGACAAATAGATACTGTCCTCCAGGCCTACGCGCACATGCCCACCCATGATCGCTCCGATGGTAAGCAATGGCATTTGATGGCGCCCTGCGCCGAGGATGGAAAACTCATAATTGGCCCGACCAAACAGGCGATCGGCTATACCGCGCATCATGACCAGGTTTTCCGGATCAGGCCCCATGCCTCCGAGAATCCCGTAAATTGATTGAATGAAAAATGGCGGCTTGATCAAGCCGGCGTCCACGAAATAAGCCAGGTTGTACAGATGGCTCACGTCATAACATTCAAGCTCGAACCGAGTGCCCGCCTCGCCGAGCTGTTGCATGATGCGTTTTATATCCTTGAAGGTATTGCGAAAGATCAGGTCTTCCATGCCTTCAACAAAGGGCTTTTCCCAGGCATGTTTCCAATCACGGATTTTCCCGGCGATGGGATGCAGCGAAAAGTTCATCGATCCCATGTTCAAAGAACACATTTCAGGCAGCAGCTTCAAGGGATAGGCAAGCCGCTCCTCGAGGGTCATTCGGGTACTGCCCCCGGTGGTAATGTTCACCACCGCCCCTGTGCGATTGATGATCTCTGGAACGAACTGATCGAACAATGCCGGGTCCGGCGATGGTCTTCCATCGCTGGGATCCCGGGCATGCAGGTGCACGATGGCGGCGCCGGCTTCGATGGCGCCGATGGCTTGTTCGGCAATCTGCTCGGGGGTGATGGGCAAGTACTCGGACATCGTGGGCGTGTGCATGGCCCCGGTAACGGCACAGGTGATGATGACTTTGCGACTTGGGTTGTTCATGGCAAGCTCTCTTCAGATAAGTCAAACCGCTTGAGACTTGATGGACTCGATGAGCTTCAGGGCCAGCATCCTGTGCACGCCCTGAACTTGCTCTTCGCTCCAGTTGCGAAGGCCTCGTCCGTTTTTCATGCCCAGGTGGCCCTGTTCCATCAGGCTCGTGACCCATGGATTGGGTACCTGGTCATTGCACAAATGGGGGAAGATCACTCCGTGTACTTGTTGCGTCAGGGTCAGGCCCACCAGATCGGCGTTTTCCAATGGCCCGAGGAAGGGCAAGCGCATACCAAAGCTTTGCTTGACCACGGTGTCGATGGTTTCAGCGCTGCACACCTGTTGCGAAACCAGGTGCAGCGCTTCTCGCCACATCGCGTGCTGTAGCCGATTGCCGATGAATCCCGGCACATCGCGCATGACTTTTACCGGGGTCTTGCCCAACGCTTGCACCAGGTCGAAGGTGGCCTCGAAAATCGCTTCGTCGGTAAAGTCGGTGCGGATGATTTCAACCAGCGGTATCAGATGCGCAGGGTTCCACCAATGCGTCCCTACCAGCCGTGCGCGCGCTTGCCGATCCAGTTTTTCACCGATGCTGGTGATCGGAATGACAGAAGTGTTGCTGGCCAGGATCGCCTCCGGCGGCGCTAGATGTGCCAGTGCCTGGAACAGCTGTTGTTTGAGTTCCAGGCGCTCTGGAATCGCTTCGGTCACGATATCTGCTGATGCCACCGCCTGTTCCAGCTCGGCGCATAGCGTGATATTGGCCAGTACCGATTCGGGCTGGACACCCATTTGCATCAGGTTGTGTGCAATCCGCGAGGGTGCCAGTTCGAGCGTATTGGCGTCGGGATCATGCAGCGATACCCGATGGCCGGCTTGTGCGAAGGCCTGCGCAATACCATGCCCCATCAACCCTGCACCGATGATGCAGGCATGAACTGTCTTGTGTGCCATGTTGAAGTTCTCCGCAGGTCTCAGAGCTTGATCCAAGTCGCTTTGAGCTCTGTGTACTTGTCGAACGCGTGCAGCGAGCGATCGCGTCCGTTGCCGGACTGCTTGTACCCGCCAAAGGGCGCCGTCATGTCACCGCCTTGGTATTGGTTGATCCAAACGCTGCCAGCACGCAGGGCCTTGGAAGTGAGCAGGGCCTTGGACAGGTCGCGGGTCCATACCGCCGCGCCCAGCCCGTACTGGGTGTCGTTGGCAATGTCGATCGCTTCCTGGGTACTGGTGAAAGCGATGACCGACAACACGGGACCGAAGATTTCTTCCCGTGCGATTTTCATGGCATTGGTGACGCCATCGAAAAGGGTCGGCTGCACATAGATGCCACCGGTCTCGTCGAGGATCTGTGCGCCTCCTATGAGTAGCTGAGCACCTTCGGCGTGGCCGGCTTCGATGTACGAGAGCACCGTATCCAGCTGTTGCCGGTCGACCAGGGCGCCCACGCGTGTCTGCGGATCGAGTGGATTGCCAACTCGCCACTGCTTGAGAGCCTCGACCACCATGGGCAGGAACGTGTCCTTGATCGAAGCTTCTACCAGCAGACGCGAGCCGGCGGTGCAAACCTCTCCCTGATTGAAGGCAATCGCCGTTGCGGCGGCTTCGGCGGCGGCTCGCAGATCTGGAGCATCGGCAAACACGATGTTGGGACTTTTGCCGCCCGCCTCCAACCAGACGCGCTTCATGTTCGATTCGCCCGCATAACACAGCAACTGCTTGGCGATTCGGGTAGATCCGGTGAAAACCACCGTGTCGACGTCAGCGTGCAGGGCCAAGGCCTTGCCGGCGGTATGGCCGTACCCCGGCAGCACATTCAAAACACCGGCGGGCAAGCCTGCCGCTACCGCCAGCTGGGCAATGCGTATCGCCGTCAGCGGCGACTTTTCCGACGGTTTGAGCACCACGCAATTGCCGGTTGCCAGCGCAGGGCCCAATTTCCAGCACGCCATCATCAGCGGAAAGTTCCAGGGCACGATTGCCGCCACCACGCCGACCGGCTCACGGGTAACCAGGCCAAGTTCGTGATGGGGCGTAGGCGCGACTTCATCGTAGATCTTGTCGATGGCCTCGGCGCTCCAGGTGATAGCGTCGATTGCGCCTTCGAGGTCAACGCCCAGGGCATCGCTGATAGGTTTGCCCATGTCCAGCGTTTCCAGCAACGCCAGTTCCTCGGCATGAGCGCGCATCAAGCCGGCGAATCGCAGCAATGTGCGTTTGCGCTGCGCTGGCGCCAGGCGTGCCCAGGCCCCGGAGTCGAATACCTGGCGGGCATTGGCGACCGCGTCGTTGACATCTGCTTCGTCACAGCTCGCAACCGTGGCCAGACAGCGTCCATCGATGGGGCTCAGGCATTCGAACGTGCCCGCCGAAAGCGCGGCCCGGTAGGTGCCGTTGACAAAAGCCCGACCTTCGATGACCAGCGCCTCTGCGCGAGCGCTCCAGTCTGCCAGTGTGGAATCGTTCATCTCGTGTTCCTTTTCATGATGGGTATTGGCTGCTGCAACGACCTCAATGGCGCTGCCCGAGAGGCCAGCAATCAAGGTCTGCCTGTTCTTGCGGGTGATAGGAACTACAGGCGTCGGGGCTCGTCAGAGGGGTCGACGCCTGCGCCGATCAGCCGATGAAGTGCCGAATCAGTTCGTTGACCACATCAGCCGCCTCCATCTGCACCATGTGCCCCTGATTTGGCAGGACCTTGACCGTGGCTTGCAGGTCATTGGCGTGGTGACAAGGAATGATCTGGTCATTGCTTCCCCAGATGATCAGGGTTGGCTGCGCCGCCACTACCGCGCGCAGGTTGTGAACCTGACTACCGGCGGCAAAGTTCTGCTCGATTATTTTCGCCAGAGCCTCATCCACGCCGTCGAGTCGCTTGTACTTCAGCAGGTCATCCACCAATTGCCGGCTGACCAGCTCCTTGTCGCAGAACAGTTTCAGCAGATGCGGCTTGAGTGCATTACGGCTGGCAGCTTGGGCGAAGCCATCAAGGTATTCTTGGTCGATCCGTTCGCCCAAGCCGGCACTGGCGATCAATACCAGGGCATTCACACGTGAGCCGAGATTCTGCGCGACCTTCAACGCAACGGCGCCGCCCATGGAGTGGCCAACCAGCGTTGCAGAGTCAATGCCCAGATAATCGAGCAACCCCACCACTGATTCAGCCATTTCATCGAGGCTGCCGCTGTGCAGCTGCTTGCCTGACTCACCGTGCCCTGGAAGGTCCAGGGAAATCACCCTGCGGTCCTGAGCCAAAGGCGCCTGATTGAACAACCAGTTGTTCAAGTCACCGCCAAATCCATGGATCAATAGCAGCGGTGCACTACCGCCCCCCTGATCGAGGTAACGGATCGACTTGCCAGCGATTTCCACCTTTTGCGTAGACTGGGCTGCGCCTTCTCCATCCTGCGAAACGTCATCGCGCCTTACCTCGAACCCGGAAATGAATGCATCGACCTCCTGATCCGACACATCGCCGTCGGTCAAGACCGCGAGCAACGCACCGATGGGCAGGGTTTCATCGCACTGCGCCACAATCCGACGCAGCACACCGCCATGGCTGGACTCCACACCACTGGCAATCTTGTCGGTTTCGACTTCAACGAATGCCTCGCCCTTCTCGACGTATTCACCTTCTTTCTTCAGCCACTCATCAACGCGGCCTTCCGTCATCGAAAGGCCCCACTTTGGCATTGTCAGCGAAAAAATCTGGCCCATGGTCAAGCCTCCATCGCACGCTGCGCGGCAGCCACGATATCCGCCGGGGATGGGATGAACAGGTCTTCAAGAGCGTCCGAGAAAGGCACCGGGCAATGCGGCGCCGTCACCATCTCGACTGGTGATTTGAGTGACCGGAAGCCTTTCTGGGCCACCAGCGCGGCAATATCAGTGGCAATCGAACAGCGCGGATGGGCTTCATCAACCACGATAAGTCGCCCGGTCTTTTCAACGCTTTCGAGAATGGTGTCCTCATCCAGCGGGCTGGTCGTACGCAAGTCGATCACTTCGCAACTGACACCCTTTTTGGCAAGTGCAGCAGCTGCCTCCAGCGCGATATGTACCATCCTGCCGTATGACACGATGGTCAGGTCACGCCCTTCACGAACATAGGCGGCCTCACCGAAAGGAATCGCATACATCTCCTGCGGCACTTCGCCCTGCATGCCATAGAGCATCTTGTGCTCGCAGAAAATCACCGGGTCGTTGTCTTTGATGGCCTGGATCAGCAAGCCCTTGGCATCGTAGGGGTTGGACGGGCACACCACCTTGATGCCGGGAATGTGCGTCCACATCGGTACCAGCGTCTGGGAATGCTGTGCTGCCGCGCGCAGCCCGGCGCCATACATGGTTCGCAAGACCAGCGGGGTTTGTGCCTTGCCACCAAACATGTAGCGGAACTTGGCTGCCTGGTTGAGGATCTGGTCCAGGCAGCATCCGATGAAGTCAGTGAACATCAGCTCGCAGATCGGACGCATCCCGCGCGTGGCAGCACCTACAGCGGTGCCGACGTAGGCGATTTCCGAGAGGGGCGCATCCAGTACCCTGCCCGGATACTTGTGATACAGCCCTTTGGTCACACCCAGCGGGCCGCCCCAGGCGTCCTGTTCGCCGGCGGCCCCTGTGCCCCCGGCAACGTCCTGACCAATGACGAAAATGCTCGAGTCACGCGCCATGGTCAGATCCATGGCTTCATTGAGCGCCTGTCTGTAAGTGATTTGCCGTGCCATAACACGCTCCTTCAATTGTTCTTGTCGGTTTAGGGGTAGGAGATGTAAACGTTTTTGAGCAGCGCATCGGCAGTGGGCTTGGGCGCCGCCTTGGCCTGCAGCACCGCTTCATCGATCAGGCTCAGCACCTCTTCATCGATGGCATCGAGTTGGCTAGCCTTCAGTTCTCCGCACGCCAGCACGCGCTCACGGAACTTCGTCAGGCAGTCGCGGGTTTCTCTGTAATGGCTCACTTCATCAGGGGCGCGATAGGTTTGCCCGTCCCCTTCGAAATGCCCGTAGTAACGGGGCACAGTCACTTCCAGCAGGGTCGGGCCTTGGTGACTTCTGGCACGCTCGACCGCCGCGCCGACGGCCTCATAGACGGCGAAAAAGTCGCTGCCGTCGACCGTGATGCCCGGCATACCGAAACCGATGCCTCGATCGGCGATACGCTCGCAGGAAAGCGCCCATTTCGAAGCCGTTGCCTCACCGTAGCCGTTGTCCTCGGCGACGAAGAGGCAGGGCAACTTCAGGATGGAGGCTAGGTTCATCGATTCCAGAACAGCCCCCTCGTTGGCGCCGCCGTCACCGAAGAACGCCACGCTGACGTTGTGGGTGTCTTTCATCCTGGCGGCCAGCGCAGCCCCCACGGCCAATGGCGCACCGGCCCCGACGATGCCGTTGGCCCCGAGCATGCCTTTGGACAGATCGGCGATGTGCATCGAGCCGCCCTTGCCTTGGCAAACGCCAGTAGCTTTGCCGTAGATCTCCGCCATCATCCCCACGACGTCGACACCCTTGGCGATGCAATGGCCATGACCCCGGTGGTTCGAAGCAATACAGTCGTTATCACCAAGGTGCGCCATGACACCGGCGGCGGCCGCTTCCTGGCCCGCATACAGGTGAACAAAGCCGGGAATATCACCCGTCGCAAACTCGGTATGAAGCCGCTCCTCGAAAACCCGGATGGTCTTCATGACGCGATAGGCACTCAATAACGTCTTACTTGGAATGTGCATTTTTATTTTCTCCAGAGTGAATTCAAAACTGATCTTTCAACACTCAAACTTCGGGCAAGCGAATCCCGCGCAGGGCACGCTGAATAGCGCCCCGGATATTGATGGGATCAAATCTTTAAAGCAGAACCGCTGACTACGCCACGCCACCTCGCCAGCAAACTATTACGCCAGCCCTTTCAACCCCTCAAAACGAAGCGGCGCCCAACGTTTGAATGAAGCGGCAACGAGATAGCCAAATGCAAAACCTGCCATCACCACCACGACCATTGCGATCGCCAGGGCATAGGCGCCCTCACCCCCAATGAGGTCAGGCAAATTCTCCAGCGCAATCCATAAGCAGATGGCCAATCCGATCAAGGCACCGACAGGGGCGATGCAGGTATGCCAGCGTGACCCACCGATAGCTTTGTTCCTGAAGAAGAGCACTACCGAAATACAGGTCAAACACAGCAGTACCATGTAACCCAATGTGCCTGCCGTCGCACCCCATGCATAAATCTGGGTAACGGGATCAACACCCAAAAGCAGAAACACTAACAATGTCACGGCCGAAGTGGCTGTTTGTACGAAAGAAGAAACATGGGGCGCACCGTGGTATTTGTGAACGCTCGCCAAGTGGCCGCTCAACACACCGAAGCGCCCCATTACATACTGATAACGCACGATCACGTTATGGAACGATAAGGCGCAGGCAAAGAGGCTGGTGACCAGCAGCACTTCCACAAGGTCGCGAGCGACCACCCCCACCACCTTCGAAGTCAGCTCGTGATACAAGTGAGCAGGATTAACAATGGCCGCCTGTTTCACCTGGGCAACGCCATAGCCATCGACCAGGCACCACATGGAGAGCGCATAGATCGCCCCGATGATCAGCACGGAGGCATAGGTGGCGCGCGGAATCGTCTTGTCTGGGTCGCGCGCTTCTTCCTTGAAGATCACCGTTGACTCCAGGCCGACAAAACAATAAACCGCGAAAAGAATACCCAGGCCTGGGGAGCCCGAGGTAATGACTTGTGGGCTGAACGCGGTGGTGTCCAGTGTTCCACCGTTGCCAATGATCACTGCCGCATCGACCACCACTACCAGGAGAATTTCCAATAGCAAGGCCACCCCCAGAAAGCGGGAACTCAACTCGATGTGCCGGTAGCCTAACAAGCCAATGATCGCTACCACACAAAGGGTATATACCCACCAGGCAATCTCGATGCCTGTCCAATAGCGAACCATGTCCCGTAATGCACAGCCTAGATAGGCCTCAATCGCCAACAGGATCAGAAAGTACGACACCAGTGCCAACGTCGCCGAGCCCAGGCCAACTTTCCTGCCCAGGCCCTTCTGGATATAGGTGTAAAACGCACCGGCGTTATCCACACACTTGGACATCGCGACGAAGCCCACGACAAATAGCAACATGATGGCCGTCGCCACCAGCGCGTCGAACGGAGCAGCGCCACCATTGCCGATGGCGATCAAGGTCGGGGTGTTGACGGCAACGACGCCTAACGGCCCCGCTGCGGCAATGACCATCAGCACGATGGAAGTAACACCCAGCGAACCTTTCAATTGCCTGGAGGGGCTGACCGTGACCTTACTATTATCGATTGAAGTATAAGTGTCGCACATGATGGCCTCTCAGATAGCCGAACGCTATTGTGATAATTGTTGCTTTCACGGTTTATCTTGGGCAAATCAGATCCTTCAGGGTCGCTTTCTATTATTCAAGCGACCGACCACTTACTTCCCTGGGTTGAGCCAACGAAATGATCAACTCCGCGCCGTCAGGTACTCCGGCAGATAAAGCCGCAAGTAAGCGATTGCTGCGCGAATCCCTTCCACCCGAAGTTCAGGCGTAATCGATCCATGCTTACAAAACGACAACGCCCATACGCTGTCGCAGATAACAACTGCAACGCTCAGGCGATTTTCCAGTTCCTCATGGAATGGAAATACAAAGCGACGCTGAAGCATGCGCCGGTAGGTCGCGGCAATATTGCTGTTACCCGTGAGGTCGGCATTCTTGATTTCCGCACTGACGCCTGGCCCGAGAAACAGCTTCATGACGCAAGCATGTGAAGTGTGATAATCGGCCCCCACGTTGAACACATAGGCCACCAGTTCCTGCCAGGAGGTGAATTGCTCTGCGTCACAGCGTTCCATGTGCGTCATCAGTTCATCATGAAAGCGCATGGCCAGTGCCTCGAGCAAGGCGGTTTTATTCGGAAAGAAGTTGTACACCGATGGCAGAGGTACTCCCGCTTTGGAGGCCACGTCCGCCAGGCTGATTTCATCAACGCTCAGCACGTCCAAGAGTGCCTCGGTGGTGCCGAGCAACAGGTTGATTCTTTCCAGACTGCGCTTTTGTTGCGACCGGGCAGTGGGCACTTTCTGAGCCATGGTATTTGCGTCCTCTTGGTCAAGCGATGGAGACACGTTACAGCGTCCGTTTCTTGGCGATTTCAATGAAGGCCTGTTCCGTCGCCTCCAGAGTACGTGCAATGTCGTCGGCCGAGTGAGCGGAAGACAGGAACATGTTGTGATAGGGGTGCAAGTAGACACCTTTTTGCATCGCCGCGCCCGTCCAGGCATTGCCAAGTTGCAGATCGGTGTCACCGGCAAACAGCATCAGCGGCATTTCCACGGGGCCGGTCTGGCGCAAGTCGAACCCATAGCGCTGAGCTTGCTCGCCAATGCCCGAGCGCAACTGCTGGGCCAAAGCACTGATGCGTTCAAGGTAATCCGTGGTCCTGATCAGGTTCAAGGTGGCAAGGCAGGCCGCCATGGGCACAGCGGAAAACCAGTAGGAACCCGTCACGAAAATGGCCTGGGCAGCCTGGCGCGCCTTCTCCGATCCCAGCAATGCCGAGATGGGATAACCGTTACCGATCACCTTGCCCCAGCAGCTCAGATCCGGCTCGACACCGAACATTTGCCAGACGCAATCACGCGACAAGCGAAAACCGGTACGCACCTCGTCCACCACGAGCAGTGCGTCATGCTCATCGCACAAGCGCCGCGCCGCTTGTGCATAGTGCGCTTTAGCCAGAACCTGGTCTTCGAAGACCTCGTGGCGAAACGGTGTGGCGAACACACCGGCGACATCCCCTTTAGCTTCGACAAAGGCTTGTTGCAGGCTGTCAGGGTCATTGAAGCGGAAATAGATAACATTGGCCCGGTCCTCCTGAGTGATGCCCTGAAGGATGGGTGTGTTCCAATGCGACGCCCCGTGATAGGTGCCGGACGCCACCAATATTTTCTTCTTGCCGCGGTAGGCACGTGCGCACACCACGGCCATCGAGGTGGCATCGCTGCCGTTTTTGCAGAACATGGCCCAGCTGGCGTGATTGATCATGCCGACAAAGGTTTCTGCCAGTGTGACCATGACTTCAGCAGGCCCCGTCATGGAATCGCACAGCATCTGTTGAGCCAATGCCGCACTGTCTACCTGCTGATTGCGATACCCAGCAGATTGGTTCCGTAGCCGCAGAGGTAATCGATATAGCTGTTGCCATCGACATCCCACAGCTTTGCCCCGTCTGCCTTGGCAAAGAATTGCGGAACCGATGAAGAGAGTTTCGCTACTGACTGATGACCATACATACCTCCAGGTATGACTGCCTGCGCACGCTCCATCAGCTCTGCATTTTTCTTGAAGGCCACCATTAGACCACCCCTAAAGTGATATGAATTTCGACTTAGCACCTCCAATTCTCATGCCAGAGCCGGAAGAATTTCGATTTTCATATCATTTTTTGAACATGAATTGAGATCTATTTGCATGTTCGCGTACGCTCGATGCGTCTATCTTGCCGTTCCGAGCAGCTGAGGGGGTAGTGAAGATGACTGGGCCTGGGACTCCAATGATTCGAGGCTTTACTCTCTATCCCCAAGAATCCGTTTGGTGGCTGAAGGTTCAGCGTTACCAATCGCAACGGCAGGGGATACCGTGACGGGTAAAAGGGTAGCAAACCGGAAGCGACAACCAAATTCGAATCCGATAAATTCGAATTTCATACCTATTAGCATCTATGTATCTTCCGTGTAACGCACCTTGTCGAGCAGCAACCGGAATGCCGGCTTCGGTTGTCGCCGGCTTGGGTAGTACAGGTGGTAGCCCGTAACGGTTGTGCACCAATCATCCAGCACCCGCACGAGGCGCCCCTGGTCCACGTAGTTGGCAACGACATCCTCAGGCAAATGCGCCAGCCCTACCCCCGCCAGGGCATATTCGACGATCAGCGATATCGAATTCCCGATCACATGGCCTTCAGGCCTTACCCTTACTTCTCGCCCTTGCTTCCTGAACGGCCAACCCCACAGCCCTCCCGATGTAGGCAATCGCAGGTTGATTCCTACATGGGCAGTCAAGTCATGCGGGGTCAAGGGTATTGGTTTATCTGCGAAGTAGGCCGGTGAACCCACAACCGCCATGCGAAAGTCAGGACCGATGCGCACGCTGATCATGTCCTGTGCCACTTGTTCGCCCCAGCGAACTCCCGCGTCGAAGCGCTCCGCGACGATGTCGACGAGCGCATAGTTGTCGTTGATTTCCACGGAGATTTGCGGGTAATCAAGCCTCAACTTGCATAACGCCGGTACCAATATGCTGGTTGACGCATGTTCCAATGACGAAATCCGCAAAGAACCCGCAGGTTTTGTGCTCATCTCAGAGAGTTCTGCGAGACCGGCCTCGATACCTTCGAAATGCGGCCCAATGGTTTCGAGCAATCGTAATCCTGCATCTGTTGGCGCGACACTACGGGTGTTGCGTATGAGCAACGTTACTCCCAAGCGCGCCTCGAGTTTACGGATGGTGCGGCTCAAAGCCGGTTGCGATATGCCCATCTGTGCAGCCGCTTTGGTAAAGCTGCGCTGGCGCGCCACTGCCAGGAACGCCAGCAGATCATTAACGGCGTCAAGCACGATTAATACCCTGTTGTTATAAGTCCATTCCTATCATACCCCCTAATCATGAATTGAAAAAGCCGATACATTGGTGCAGCGAAAGACGAGGCAATGCCTTTCGATTTTCTTACTGATGAAGGTGAACCATGACCAAAGTCTTGATATTGGGCGCGACGGGCAACTTGGGAACCGTCACTGCCAAGGCACTGACCGATGGCTATCCGGAAGTTAAGCTGCGCTTGGCAAGTAGTCGACCCGCAGGCGTCGCCAAGTTGCAAGCGGCTTTCCCACATGCCGAGGCGATTCAGGCCGACTGGTACGATCTTGAGAGCGTGCTGAAAGCGGTGAAGGGTGTTGATAAAGTCTTTATTGTTACCCCTGACTTTGTTACCAACGAACTGCAGGTGACGCCTAACATTATCGATGCTATCAACCGCACCGGCAGCGTCGCTCAAGTCATTCGTTTCATCGCCATCCCGCCTGGGCTCACAGCGGAGGATCTATCACCCGAGTTCCTCGCCACTCGCTGCGGGGCCAATCTACACACGCTGGCAAAGCCACTGTTGGACGCCAGTCGCTTACCGGTGACCTACATAAATGCCGCGTGCTGGATCATGTTTAACTTACCGTGGTTCGTCGCCGACGATGTCAAAAGCAAACGTGAGTTCATCATGCCTTCGGTCAGTGATGCGCCACGGTTATACCTCTCGGAGCAAGACATCGCCGACGTGGTCGCGCGCGTCATTGCAGATCCTGTCGAACATCATGTCGGTCAGCATTACCTGATGACCGGGACAGAGCGTTTAGATTATCGGCAAGTGACCGAACTCTTGAGCAACGTACTAGGTGAAACCGTCACTTATGTCGACAGCGACAGTTCGTTGCGTGAAAACCTTGGCGATCACTTTGCACCGCTAATGACCTACTATCGCCATGAAGTAGAAGCGTACAAAGAGGTTCCCGTCACCGACACCGTACAACGCCTTCTTGGTCGACCCACCACAACACTCCGAGAATACCTGGAAGCGAGAAAACATCTGTTTCTCTAACAGCCAAGTTTCCCGCAGGCACGCGTAAATTCCATTCAGCATAGTGGCACCTCCCTGCCGGCGAAATCTCGGCGCCGCCGGCATTCAGGCCCAGGCGCCATAAGATGGCATTGCTGACTATCGGATAATTCAATGAAGAAATTACTTGTTGTCATCAGCATTGCTTCAGCACTTACTGTTTCCAGCGTCGGCTATGCCGCGGATGGTGCAGAAGCGATCAAACGTTTTCATGAGCGTCACAAGGCATTGATGCAGCAGCAGAAGGCGGAGCCCTTACAAACCGATACTGTAAAGAAAGACACACTGGAGCCTGAAAAAGCACAGCCGGTAAGCACGCCTACGGAAGAACCTCAACGTTCAACATGAGCGAATGGGTAGCAACATCGGCGCGTTGGAGTGTGGCAAGCGCCGTCACCTGCATTGAAATACCCGGTACCCATACCCACTGAAAACTGCGTGAGATTTACAAAATACCGGCTTCACGCTCGATGATGCGGGTGATGATCGGCACCGGGGTCATCAGGTGCTCCAGCATCATCTTGCTGGCCTTGGCCGCATCGCGCCCGAGGATGGTGCCGACCAGTTCGGCATGTTCCTCGCGCTTGAGGCGCAAGGCCTCTTCCGACAGCACCGTGCGCTTGAGCCAGATCTGCCGGTAGCGCTCGGCCTGGTCCTGGAGGAACGCCCGCGCCTGCAGCAGGCTCTTGGACCCGCAACCACTGGCAATGGCGTTGTGGAAGGCCTTGTGCCGGGCATCCCAGACATCGACCATTTCCTGCGGGGTGTGCAGCTCGACCACCTTCGACAGCGTGTGCGAGGTGGCCACGATGGACGCCTCCCAGGCTTCGTCGCCCTTCTCCACCGCCAGGCCGACGATCAGCGCCTCCAGGTGGGCCCGGGCCTTGTAGACATCGACCATCTCGTCCAGCGACATGGTCGCCACCCGGTAGCCCTTCTGATTGATGGCGCTGACCAGCCGCTCGCCCACCAGCCGCGCCAGCACCTCGCGCATCGGCCCGACGCCGACGGCATAGCGGTCTTTGAGGGCGCTCATCAGCAGCTTTTCGCCGGGGCGGTAGGCGCCACGGAGAATGTCGCTCTTCAAGCGCGCATAGGCAGCATCGGAGGTGGTTTCAGCGAGATCGGTCAGGTCCATCCACAGGGCTCTCTTGCAAGGCGCGCCTATCATACCGAACTCGACCAGGCAACGCAGAACGTTAACAAAAACATTTAATTATTACGTTTTACGAAAATGTAGACATTTTGAATTTTCAGCGATATTTTGGCGCCATCACTTGACCAGTTGATCCCCAGGAGCCGCCATGAACGCCATCACCCGCATCGATATGCCTGTCCTCGAGCAACCTGCCCTGTTGCACGGTTTCACCCTGCAATCGACGCCGCAGTCCGACCGCCTGCTGGAGCTGCGTTTCAGCAAGCAGACCGTCGAGGCCTTCGTCGCGGCAGTCGCCGAGTGGCCGGTGCAGGCGCTGGAGTACAAGTCGTTCCTGCGCTTCCAGGTGGGCAAGATCCTCGATGACATCTGCCAGGGCACCCTGCGCCCGGTCATCGTCAACACCCTGCTCGACCGCGGCACCGGCGGCCTGCTGGTGGTGCCCGAGGGCCTGGACAGCGTTGCCCAGGCCGAAGACATGGTGAAGCTGTCCACCGCCGTGGCGCACCTGCTGGGCCGTTCCAACTTCGATGCCATGAGCGGCCAGTTCTATGCGCGCTTCGTGGTCGAGAACATCGACAACTCCGACAGCTACCTGCGCCAGCCGCACCGGGTGATGGAGCTGCACAACGACGGCACCTTCGTCAACCAGATCACCGACTACGTGCTGATGATGAAGATCGACGAGCAGAACATGGAGGGCGGCAACTCGCTGCTGCAGCACCTGGACGACTGGGCTGAGCTGGACACCTTCTACAAGCACCCGCTGGCGCGCCGCGTGATGCGCTGGACCGCACCGCCGAGCAAGAACACCCGCGAGGACGTGTTCCACGCGGTGTTCGACACCGACGCGGTAGGCCGCCCGACCATGCGCTACATCGACCAGTTCGTGCAGCCGGACAACTTCGAGGAAGGCACCTGGCTGTTCCAGCTGGGCGAATCGCTGGAGAACAGCGTGAGCAAGGTGTCGATCCCGGTGGCGGTCGGCTCGTTCCTGCTGATCAACAACCTGTTCTGGCTGCATGGCCGTGACCGCTTCGTCGCCCACCCGGGCCTGCGCCGCGAACTGATGCGCCAGCGTGGCTACTTCAGCTTCCCGAAAATGGAACACCACCGCGGCCAGACCTCCAACTAACGTGCCAGCTGGCCTCGGCGTAAAAGCGCCGAGGCCAGCTTCAAGGAACACACCCATGTACGATTTCGTGATCATCGGGGGCGGCATCGTCGGCATGTCGACGGCGATGCAGCTGGCCGACCAGTACCCGCACGCACGCATACTGCTGCTGGAAAAGGAAAGCGGCCCGGCGCAGCACCAGACTGGCCATAACAGTGGCGTGATCCACGCCGGCGTCTACTACACGCCCGGCAGCCTGAAGGCGAAGTTCTGCCTGGAGGGCAACAAGGCCACCAAACGCTTCTGCGATGAGCACGGCATCGCCTACGACGAGTGCGGCAAGCTGCTGGTCGCCACCAACGAGCTGGAGATGGAGCGCATGCGCGCGCTGTGGGAGCGCACCGCGGCCAATGGTCTGGAGCGTCACTGGCTGTCGGCTGGCGAGCTGCGCGAGCGCGAGCCCAATATCGTCGGTTTGGGCGGCATCTTCGTGCCTTCCAGCGGCATCGTGAACTATGCCGCCGTAACAGCGCAGATGAGCAAGGAATTCCAGAACAAAGGCGGCACGGTGCAGTTCGACACCGAGGTCACCGGCCTGGTCGAGCGCGCCGACTCGATCGTCGTCAGCAGCAACCGCGGCACCTACAGCACCCGCTACCTGGTGTCGTGCTCGGGGCTGATGGCCGACCGCATCGTGCGCATGCTCGGCGTGCAGCCGAGCTTCACCATCTGCCCGTTCCGGGGCGAGTACTACCTGCTGCCGCCGGAGCACAACCAGATCGTCAACCACCTGATCTACCCGATCCCCGACCCGTCGATGCCGTTTTTGGGCGTGCACCTGACGCGGATGATCGATGGCACGGTCACGGTCGGGCCAAACGCGGTGCTGGCGATGAAGCGCGAGGGTTATCGCAAGTCCGACATCTCCTTGAGCGACCTGGGCAGCATGCTTGGCCACCGCGGCATCCGCAAAGTGCTGCGCGATAACCTGCGCCCGGGGCTGATCGAGATGAAGAATTCGCTGCTCAAGGGCGCCTACCTCAAGACCGTGCAGAAGTACTGCCCGAGCCTGACCAAGGCAGACTTGAAGCCCTACCCGGCGGGGGTGCGGGCGCAGGCGGTGTCCAACGAAGGCAAGCTGATCGACGACTTCCTGTTCGTGAACACGGCGCGCAGCGTGAACGTGTGCAATGCACCGTCGCCGGCGGCGACCTCGGCGATACCGATCGGGGCGTACATCGTGTCCAAGGTTCAGGAGCAGGTGGGCGGTGACCTGAACAAGACCACGGTGCAGGTGCCGCACGCACAGGCGGTGTGAGCACCGAGCCGTTCGCCCGGTCGGCATTAAGACCGGGCGAACGGCGCGGCGGGTCAGTTATCCAGCTCGTCTTTGGTGATGGCCCCGGTGTGCGGGTCGACGTGGAATTCGTAGCGTTTGCCGTCCGCCTTCATGCCTTCCCCTTCCCAATGGCCGTCATCGGCTTCGATCTTGGTGATCTGGGTGTAGCCGGCGCCCTTGAGCGTGGCTTCGGCCTGGTCCTTGGTCACGGTCCAGTCGGCGCCGGGTTGATCGGCCCAGGCTGCAGAAGCGCCCAGTGCGCCGACCAGGGCGAGGCCGGTGAACAATCGAGTGATGGTTTTCATTGCCGACATCCTTTTTTTGCGGGGGTTAAAGGATGCGACTCGGGTGGGGTTGGGGCAGTTCCATTGCGTTGGGATTTGTGTTGGCTGGGCGGGCCTCATCGCCGGCAAGCCGGCTCCCACGGATACCCCAGGGCCGCAGAGATCCCTGTGGGAGCCGGCTTGCCGGCGATGAGGCCGGTACAGCCGCCTCAAACACTCCCCACCACACTCGCCTCATTGGCATCCTGGCAACCATTGCGGCATGCACAGTCGAACTCCGCTTCAGCACGCGTCGGGAAATTTAGGCTCAGGCGAACCTTGTCCTGCGTGTCATACAGGTCATACCCCTCCCCCAGCACGCTGGGAAAGCCGATGCGTCGCGGAAATACCTCCTTCTGGCGGGGTACGGCGGGCACCACAACGAATCGAATCTGCATGACCATCCCTCTTCCGGCAGTGCTTAAGTATTAGTCTGCTTATGGGAAACACTCAAGTTCACTCATGCAAAGATTTCATTTGCGGTTTCAAACAGTGCTGAAACGACCTGACGATCTGGTTATTACTGCGCTCGACCAGGTGATACAGGTAGGTTTCGGTGCAGACCGGGTCGCCCTCGATGCGGATCATCTTCAGCTGCGGGTCGGCGATGTACTCCGCCTCCGACACCGCCCCAATGCCCAAGCGCCGGATCACCGCCTCGCGCAAGGCCTCGCGGCTGCCGATTTCCATGGCCACCTTCGGCGTCACCTGGGCCCGCTCCAGTGCCCGCTCCAGCGCCAGGCGGGTGGTCGAACCGCTTTCGCGGCGCAGCAGGCGCTGGCCTTGCAAGGCCTGCAACGGCACCTGGTCATGGCGCGCAAACGGGTGCTCGACATGGGCGAACAGCACCACCGGGTGGCGCGCGTAAAGGTGCGCGACGAAGTTGGGGTCATCGTGCAGCCCCGCCAGCACACCGATGTCGATCACGTAGTTTTCCAGGTCTTCGAGCACCGAGGCCGAGTTGCCGATGCGGATCGAAACCTCGATCTGCGGGTACTCCCGGCAATAGTGGTCCACCATCTCGATCACATGAAACGGGCCCACCGCGCCAAGCTTCAAATGCCCGCGGTTGAGCTTGCCCGAGTCCTTGAGCAGCCCCGCCGCCTCGGTCTCGAGCATCGACAGCTGCTGGGCGATCGGCAACAGTGCCCGGCCCACGTCGGTCAGCTCGATGCGCCGGCCGCGCCGATGGAACAGCTCGACGTTGAACTCGCGCTCCAACCCCTGGATCTGGTTGGTGGCGGTCGGCTGGCTCAAGCCGATGGCTCTGGCACCGGCACTGAAGCTGGCATGGCGGGCAACGGCGAGAAAGGTGCGCAGGCGGGCCGTGGACATCCATAGATCCTTTGAATGGTTGGCTGGGAAAACCGATATTGAACTGATGCGGTGACTGTCACATGACAGCCCTAGTTTGGCGTTACCGACAACAACCCCTCCGGTAACCCCATGACTTCCTTCGCTCGTCTGTTCCGCTTTGCCCAGCTCGCCCTGGTTCCGCTGCTGCTCGCACCAGCGGTGCAGGCCCAGCAGGTGCTCACCGTCGGCCTGATCCCCTCGGAGGATTCCCAGGCGATGATCAAGAGCAGCCAGCAGGTGCTCGACCAACTGCAACAGCGCCTGGGCATGCCGGTAAAGCCCTTCGTCGCCACCGACTACAACGGCGTGATCGAAGCCCTGCGCGCCGGCAAGCTGGATGTCGCCTACCTCGGCCCATTCTCCTATGTGCTGGCCAACCAGGTCGCCGGGGCCGAAGCCTTCGCCGTGGCCGTGACCAAGAAAACCGCCAGCAGCGCCTACCACAGCCTGATCATCGCCCGCCAGGACAGCCAGATCCGCACCCTCGATGACCTCAAGGGCCATACCTTCGCCTTCGTCGACCCAAGCTCGGCCTCGGGCCACCTGTTCCCCAAGGCCGGCCTCGAGCAGGCCGGCCACGACCCGCAGGCGCTGTTCTCGCGGGTGATCTTCTCCGGCTCCCACGACGCCAGCATCCTCGCCGTGGCCAACCGCAAGGTCGACGCCGCCGCCGTGGCCGATCGCATCCTCAGCGGGGCGATCAGCAGCGGCCAGGTCAAGCAGGATGACCTGCGCGTGGTGTGGACCTCGCCCGACATCCCCGAGTCGCCCATGGTCTGGCGCAAGAACCTGGACCCCGAACTGCAGCAGAAGCTGCGCGGCGCCTTTGCCGCGATCAAGGACGTGCCGTGGGGCGACCAGGGCCTGCTCAATGGCTTCCAGCCCACCAGCGACGCCGCCTACAACGTGGTGCGCGACACCGCCAAGGTGCTCGACCTGAACCTGCGGAGCCTGAAATGATCCGCATCCAGCGCCTGAGCAAAGGCTACGCCGACAACCCGGTGCTCAAGGGCATCGACCTTGAAGTCGAGGCTGGCGAATTCGTGGTCATCCTCGGCCGCTCCGGCGCCGGCAAATCGACCCTGCTGCGCTGCATGAACCGGCTGGCACAGGCCGATGGCGGCCAGTTGCAGGTCGCCGGGATAGACGCCATGGGTACCGGCGATGTGCGCGAGCTGCGCCGGCGCGTGGCGATGATCTTCCAACACCACAACGTGGTGCCGCGCCTGTCGGTACTGAAGAACGTGCTCACCGGCCGCCTCGGCTACTGCAGCACCCTGGCCTCGCTGCTGCAGGTGTTCAGCCGCGAAGACGTGGCCCTGGCGCGCGACTGCCTGCGCCGGGTGGAGCTTGAGCACAAGGCGCCGGCCCGCACCGATTCGCTGTCTGGCGGGCAGATGCAGCGCGTGGGCATCGCCCGCGCCCTGGCGCAGCGCCCCCAGGTGATCCTGGCCGACGAGCCGGTGGCCAGCCTCGACCCCAAGACCGCGCACCTGGTGATGCACTACCTGCGCGACGCCGCCCGCAGCCTGGGGATCACCGTGGTGTGCAACCTGCACCAGGTGGACCTGGCCATGGAGTTCGGCGACCGCATCATCGGCCTTGCCAGTGGGCGCCTGGTGTTCGACGGCCGCCCGGCGCAACTGGACGAGCAGGCCCTGCAGCGCATCTACGAAAGCCCGGCGGCCAGCGAGCCGCTGCCTCAATTCACCGCCAGCGCCCGCTGCGCCGGTGCCGGAGCCTGAACATGAACCTGCAGACCCATCAATGGCTGGTCAACACCCCGCGCAGCGCGCGCGGCTGGCTAAGCAGCGGCGTGCTGCTGGTGCTGGCGCTCGGCGTGCTGCACTGGAGCGCCGAAGGCGCGCAACTGAGCTGGGCCGACCTGGCCAGCGGCCTGCCGCAGATCGGCGACTTCCTCGGCCGTTCGCTGCCACCGGACCTGAGCATCCTGCCAAGCCTGTGGCGCCCGGCGCTGGAAACCCTGCAGATCGCCCTCTGGGGCACCTTGCTGGGCATCCTGCTGGCGGTGCCGCTGGGCTTTCTCGCCGCCCGCAACCTGCACCGCAACCGCTGGCTGCACCAGGGCACGCGGCAGATGCTCAACGTGATCCGCAGCATCAACGAACTGATCCTCGCCCTGGTGTTCGTCTCGGCCGTCGGCCTCGGGCCGTTCCCCGGCGTGCTGGCCCTGGCGCTGCACGGGGTGGGCATGCTCGGCAAGTTCTTCGCCGAGAGCATCGAGGAGATCGACCAGGGGCCGATCGAAGCCCTGCGCGCAACGGGTGCCAACGCCTTGCAGGTGATCGCCTTCGGCGTGCTGCCGCAGGTGGTCACGGCGTGGATTGCCGTGGTGCTGTACCGCTTCGAGGTCAACCTGCGTTCGGCCACGGTGCTGGGCATGGTCGGCGCGGGTGGCCTTGGCTTTGAACTGGTGAGCAGCCTGAAGCTGTTCAAGTACCAGGAAACCGCCACCTGCATCCTGGTCATCACCCTCATGGTGGTGCTTGCCGACTTGCTTTCGAGCCGCCTGCGCTACGCCATCCAGGGCACTGCCCGTCACTGATCACGTGCCTTTGCCATGACCTCATCACTGCAAGCTAGACGCCCCGTGCCTCTCCCTATCGGCCCAGCCGATGGATACCTGCAAACAATCGATTTGAGCTATGCGAGGGCGGCCCCGACGATGGCGACAACCTCCAACAACAAAAACCAGGGAGTCGCCATGACTGCTCGTTTCCACAACCCGGTCGATACCCGCTTCGGCTGCGCCAGCCTGCTCGAGCTCGATGCCCTCACCGCCGGCCAGCAGGTCGCGCTGGTGATCTTCCCCGAGGCCCGCGGCCTGGGCCTGCTGGCGCGTATCCAGGCACTGCTCGGCGAGCGCCTGGCCTACATCGTCGAGGATGTCCAGCCCAACCCCGACGTCGCGCAGCTGCGCGGCACCTACGAACGCTTCTGGCGTGAGGCGCCGGGCTGTGAAACGGTGATCGCCGTCGGCGGCGGCAGCGCCATCGACACCGCCAAGGCGCTGATCGTCGGCACCGAGAACGGCAGCTTCGACGAGCTGCTGCGCGGCTTGTCGTCTGCCAAGCCGTTCGTGCCGGCGCGCTGCAAGGGCCTGATCGCCGTGCCGACCACGGCCGGCACCGGCAGCGAAGTGACGCCATGGGCGACGATCTGGGACAGCGCCAACCACAAGAAGTACTCCCTGCACCTGGACTGCACCTGGCCGAAAGTGGCGATCATCGACCCGCAACTGATGCTCACCGTGCCGGCCGGCGTGACCGTTTCCACAGGCCTGGACGCCCTGTCCCACGCCCTGGAGTCGATCTGGAACATCAACGCCAACCCGCTCTCCGACAGCTTTGCCATCTCCGCGATCGGCGACATCCTGGAGTGCCTGCCCAAGCTGCGCAGCGACCTGGCCAACCAGGAACTGCGCGCACGCATGGCACTGGCAGCGCTCAAGGCCGGCATGGCGTTCTCCAATACCAAGACCGCCCTCGCCCATTCCATCTCCTACGAAATGACCCTGCGCCACGGCCTGCCCCATGGCATCGCCTGCTCCTTCATCCTGCCGCTGGTGCTGGGGCTGGCCTGGGGCCGCGATGCAACCCGCGACCGCACCCTGCGCCAGGTGTTCGGCGACGACCTGGCCCTGGCCCAGGTGCAGCTGCGCAGCTTCCTCCATGGGCTTGGGGTGAAGACCGATTTTGCCGACTACGGCGTGTCGGCGGCCGAGGCCGAGCAGATCATCGCCTATGCCCTGCAAGGGGCGCGCGGCAAGAACTTCATCGGCGCCCAGGCCGCTTGAGGGCAAGGCAACCCACCGCCACGGCCTGCCGTGGCATTTCCTGATGCACCGCAAAAGAGTGCCCACCTGCGCGGCCTGGCCGGCGGGAACGAACAACAAGGAAAACCACCATGAACCGTGCGCAAACCTATGCAAGCCTTGCCGTACCTGCCTCCTCGTTTCGCCTGGCACAGTGGCGCATGCTGCTGGCCGCGATGTTCTGCTACCTGTTCTTCTATACCGGCCGGCAGACCTTCGGCTTTGCCATCCCCGGCATCCAGGCCGAGTTCGGCCTGAGCAAGGAAACCCTGGGCTGGGCCTCGGCGGCCATGTTGTGGGCCTACGCCATCGGCCAGGCGATCAACGGCAACCTCGCCGACAAGTTCGGCGGGCGGCGCATCATGAGCCTGGGCGCGGTGCTGTCGTGCGCCGCCAACTGGGTCACCAGCTTCGCCGGCGGCTTTGCCAGCCTGATCCTGCCGTGGGGGCTCAATGGCTACTTCCAGGCGCTGGGTTGGGCGCCGGGCAGCCGCCTGCTGTCGAACTGGTGGAGCGCCGGTGAGCGCGGCAAGGTCTATGGCTTCTATGTGTTCGCGGCCGGGTGCGCGTCGATCCTGTCGTACATCACCTCGATCGTGGTGCTGGAAGTGCTGCAACTGGAGTGGCGCTGGATCTTCCGCCTGCCGGTGCTGCTGATGCTCGCAGGCGGCATCCTGTTCTACCTGATTGCCCGTGAGCGCCCCCAGGACATGGGCTTCGAGCCCCTGGCCGATACCGGCGTGGCCAATGCCAACGACAAGGGCCAGGAAGCCGTGGGCGAGCAGGAAAGCTCCCTGCATCGCTACAAGGCGGTGCTGAAGAACGCCCGCCTGATCATCGCCGCGTTGTCGCTGGGCTTCCAGAACGCCGCACGCTATGGGCTGATCGTCTGGGTGCCGGTGCATTTCCTCGGCGCCGACTGGAAGCACGGCGACGGCTTCATCGACCCCAAGTGGATCACCGTCGCGCTGCCGGTGGGCATGGCCATCGGCGCACTGAGCAACGGCTGGGTGTCCGACCGCCTGTTCGGCTCCAAGCGTTACCTGGCGATCATGCTCTACATGCTGCTGGGCGCTGCCACCAGCCTGTGGATGTGGAGCCTGCCGGCCCACAGCGCGATCGGCCTGGTGGCGCTGTTTCTCTGCGGCTTCTTCGTCTACGGCCCGGCGTCCAGCTTCTGGGCACTGTGCCCGGACCTGGTCGGCGCCAAGCGCGCCGGCACCGCCACCGGCATCATGAATTTCTCTTCCTACCTGTTCGCCGGCCTGGCCGAGCCATTGATCGGCTCGATGCTCGACAGCACCGGCAACACTTCGCTGATTTTCATCGTGGTGACGGCCGCGTGCCTTTCCAGCGCCGCCGTCGCCTTGTTCATCCGCCGCTAGGCAGCCCCTTCGCCCCCTTGAAAGTGGAGTATCAACATGCACTACACGCAACCCACCCGGCTTCAGGCAGTCGTCCTCGACTGGGCTGGCACCGTCGTTGATTTCGGCTCGTTTGCGCCTACCCAGATCTTCGTCGAAGCCTTCGCCGAGTTCGGTGTCGAGGTGTCCCTGGAAGAAGCCCGCGGCCCGATGGGCATGGGCAAGTGGGACCATATCCGCACCTTGTGCGACCTGCCGCAGATTGCCGAGCGCTACCGCGCCGCCTTCGGCCGCACGCCCACCGACCTTGACGTGACCGCGATCTACGAGCGCTTCATGCCGCTGCAGATCGAAAAGATCGCCCTGCATTCGGCGCTGATCCCAGGCGCCCTGGAGGCCATCGAGGCCCTGCGCGGCAAGGGCCTGAAAATCGGCTCGTGCTCCGGCTACCCGGCCGTCGTCATGCAAAAGGTGGTGGCCCTGGCACGCGAGAACGGCTATGTGGCCGACCATGTGGTAGCCACCGACGAAGTGCCCAATGGCCGCCCCTACCCGGCCCAGGCCCTGGCCAACGTGATCGCGCTGCAGGTCGATGATGTGGCCGCCTGCGTGAAGGTCGACGATACCTGGCCGGGCATCCTCGAAGGGCGCAAGGCGGGCATGTGGACCGTGGCGCTGACCTGCTCGGGCAATGCGCTGGGCCTGACCTACGAGCAGTACAAGGCGCTGCCTGCGGCAGCGCTCGAACACGCCCGTTCGCGCATTGGCCAGGCCTTCGAAGGCTCGCGCCCGCATTACCTGATCGACACGATCGCCGAGCTGCCGGCGGTGATCGAGGCCATCAACCAACGCCTGGCGCGCGGCGAGATGCCCCAGGGCTGCTAGCACGCAGGGTCGGCCCGCCCTCGCGCTGGGGCGGGCCGATGGCGAGTGGCGGGCCCGATGCTCTATGCTGGCCCGCCTTTGTTCACGCCTTCTGGAGCTGCCCTGCATGTACCAGTACCACAAGTGGCTGCGCTCGTTTCACGCGGTGGCCAGCACCGGCAGCTTCACCCAGGCCTCACAGCTGCTGAACATCGGCCAGCCGACCATCAGCGAGCAGGTCAGCGCCCTGGAGAAAACCTTCTCCGTCGAGCTGTTCCACCGCCGCGGGCGCTTCATCGAACTCACCGCCGCAGGCGACAAGCTCCACGACATCACCCAGGGCCTGTTCGGCCAGGAAGACGAAGCGATCCAGCTGCTGCGCAGCTTCCGCCAGCGCAAGCACGGCATGCTGCGCATCGGCGCGGTGTCCCCGCCCATTGCCATGAGCCTCACCTACGCGCTGATGCAGCGTTACCCCGACATCGACGTGGAAACCTCCTTCAGCAGCGAAACCGGCACGCTGGAGCGCCTGTACAACTTCGATATCGACCTGGCGATCCTGGCGCTGTCGGAGTTCGACCCACGGCTCACTACCCAGCTGTACCGCACCTGCCCCATCCTTGCGGTGGTGCGCGACGACCACCCCTGGGCCAGCCAGGCGCAGGTGGGCGTGGCCGATATCGTCGGCCAGCCGGTGGTGTTGCGCGAGCAAGGTTCGCGCACGCGGCAGCTGGTGGAGGAAGGGTGCGCGGCCCATGGCATCAAGCTCAATTGCAAGATGCAGCTCAACAGCCGCGAGGCCATCGTGCATGCGGTGGTGCAAGGCATTGGCGTGGGGTTTGTATCGGCTGTGGAATATGCGGACCGGCCAGGGACCAAGGCGATCGACTTCGTCGAACAGCCTTTTCATATCAGCTATTACTTGTGTTGCCTGGAAACGCGGCGTAACCGGCCGATGATCGCAGAGATCTTCGACGGCCTTCCATGAACAGGGCAAAACGGCCAAAAAAGCCGCATCAAAAACCTGTTTGAGGCAGTCCGACGTTTGGCCCTACAAAATGATGGCAATTAAATACTATGCTGAGCTAGGATTCGCTCATTCCCCACGGTAATCGCCCGTATTGCCTGGGTCTTGCCAAGCTTTGCCTCCCCGCTAACAAGGAAGGAACGCACCCCACAACACGGACTGTTGTACACGGCTTCCCCAGCCAAGACGCTATCTCCACATTCTTATGTTTGGTTGTAACCGTCGCCTGCCTCGCGCCTTGAGGTGGGTATCACAGTGCGCGCAGTTCGAGTCATGGAGTATTGAGAGCATGGATAACTTCCTGGGCGAGATCCGCCTGTTCAGCTTTACCGTCATTCCCAGAGGCTGGCTACCGTGCAATGGCCAGGTACTGCCTATCCAGACCTACGCCGCGTTGTTCTCGCTGCTGGGAGCGCAATTTGGCGGTGATGGCAAGACTACCTTTGCCCTGCCCGACCTGCGGGGGCGAGTCGCCATGGGTAAGAGCCCGTATACACCCACCCAGAAAGGTGGCTCGGAGACGGTCATGCTGCCCGCATCGGCGATTTATGCACATTCGCACACCGTACAAGTCAGCAACTCGACCATGGGCAATGGCGCACCAGCAGGCCGCTTTCCGGCAACCAACGTCAGCAGCACCAACAGCACCCCTGCGCAGCCGACCTACGTCAACGCCGACACCAGCAAGCTGGTGGCCCTTCACCCCGACACCATCGCCAGCACCCCGGCCCAGACGCCAGTGCCGAACATGCAGCCTTCGATCTGCCTGAGTTACTGCATCGCAACCACGGGTGTCTACCCTCCGCGCCAGTAACGAACCCACTCAACTTTGCCAGGGGCACCCCATGACTGACTACTTCGTTGGCGAAATCCGCCTGTTCGCAGGCGACTATGCACCCGTCGACTTCGTCATCTGCGACGGCAGGCCGTTACAGATCAATGACTACCAGGCCCTGTACTCGCTCATCGGCACCACCTATGGCGGCGACGGGCAAACGACCTTCAATGTGCCTGACTTGCGTGGCCGGGTTGCCGTGGGTACCGGCACGGGCACCAGCGATAGCGGCGCGCTGACACCGCGCTCGATCGGGCAGATCATGGGCACCGAGCAGGTGGCCCTGACCCCCACCAACACCCCTTCGCACTCCCATGCCTTCAATGTCACCAACAGCCCCGCCAACAGTGCCGAAGCAGCAGGCCCATCGGCCACCAACCTGCGCACGTTCGGTGCCTTCACCAAGCAAGGCGCCGTCACGGGGCTGTACAGCACCAGCAGCCCCAGTAATGCCGTTGCACTGAACCCAGGCGCCCTGGTCAAGGCAGGCGGTTCTGGCGCGCCGCACAACAACATGATGCCCTCACACGCCATCAACTACATCATCGCCGTCCAAGGGCTCTATCCGAGCCAAGGCTGACGCAGCGCACTTGCCCGCCCACTTGCAGGAAACCATTCATGGACGCATTCTTCGGCGAAATCAGGCTCTTCCCCTTCAATTACGTTCCCCAAGGTTGGCAGCTGTGCGATGGAACATCGCTACTCGTGCAGACATTCCCGGGTCTGTACGCAGTGATTGGCAACAAGTACGGCGGCAACAGCGTCAACTTCAACGTGCCCAATCTCCTCGGCGAAGTAACCATGGGGGTAGGCTCGGGGCCGGGCCTGACCCCGCGCAAACTCAACGATGTTGCGGGTGCCAACTCAGTCCAGTTGCAGCCTGACAACTTTGCCCCTCACACCCATGAGCTTAGGGCTCAACCGGGCAACAGCTTCAGCGAAGGTAAGGACGTACCGTCCAATGCAACATTCCTCTCGCAACCGCGCACTACGCTGCTGTACAGCGCCAACGCGGGCAACCCGGAGTACACCCTGGCCGACGCCAGCGTCGGCGTCACCGGCAGCAGCGGACTCATCCAGCGCTCGACCCAGCAGCCCTACCTGACCTTTGCGTACTGCATCTGCGTGGACGGGATCTTCCCGCAAAAACCTTGAACGATGCGATGCTGACAGCGCACTTGCAGGCCAATACCCACGCCAGCCTCAGCCTGCGCCCGCAGGCCGAGGCCGACGTGGCTTTGCTGCGCGCCCTGTTCGTCGCCCGGCGCGCGGGGGAATTTGCCGCGATGCCCTGGAGCGATGCCGAGCGCGAAGCCTTCCTGCACGCCCAGGCCGACTTGCAAAGCCGCCACTACGCACAGCACTACCCACACGCCTGCATGCTGGTCATCGAACAGCACAGCCAGGCGATCGGGCGCCTTGGCGTGAATGAAGGCGCAGACGAGCTGCGAGTGATCGATATCGCGCTGCTGCCCGCCTGGCAAGGCAAGGGCATCGGCAGCAGCCTGCTGCACGCGCTGCTGGCCTGGGGCGACCGCCATGGCAAGGCCTGCACGCTGAGCGTCGACCAGGCCAACCCGGCACAAGCGCTTTACCGCCGCCTGGGTTTCGACGCCTGCGCCGACCCTGGGCTGTACCTGCAGATGCGCCGGCCACCGATGCCTGCCCGGCCCTGAATAACAACGTGATGGAACACGCACATGGACAGCTAGCCACCTGCCTCACCTCGGTTACCCAAGCATCGCTGGCAATGCCGGCGGTTGATTCTCTTTGACACCGTAGACGATCGCCGATCGGCATATGGCTGGAAGCCTCCCATGACTCGCTCCCGCGTGCTCCCGCGTTCCCCGCTGTACACCCTGCTCTGCTGCCTGTGGCTGCTGGCCCTGGCGTTTATCCTGCCGGCACAGGCCAGCGCGATGACCGTAAGCCCCCCCGCCGGCAGCAATCTGGGCAGTTTTCCTGCCGGCGTGGACCTGAGCGTCGCGCTGAGCGCCAGTGGCGGAGACCTGCCGATGACCGGCTGGTACGACTGCGACCTGAGCAATGCCAACTGCTTGCCGGGCGATCTGGTCATCGAGGAGTCGAACGGCAGTGCCAGCACCACCATCCACGGTGTGCCGAACGTGTCGCCCGGCACCTACAACTTCTCGATCACGGTGTTCGACAACTCCTCCTGGCAGGTCGTGCCCTACAGCATCACCATCACCGGTGCAGGGCCGACCGTCACCGGCCTCAGCCCGTCGTCCGGCAGCACCGCCGGCGGTAACACCGTGACCATCAGCGGCACCGGCTTCACCGGCGTTAGCGCCGTGCGTTTCGGCGCGTCAGCGGCGTTGGCCTTTTCGGTCAACAGCAGCACCCAGATCACTGCGACCGCGCCCTCCGGGTCTGCGGGCGTAGTGGACGTCGTGGTGACGACAGCAGGCGGTACATCTCTCATCAGCAGCGCCAGCCGCTACAGCTACGCCACATCCCCCACCGCCGGCCCGGTGAGCGCCACCGTGGCCGCCAACAGCAGCAACAACTCGATCACCTTGAACGTCAGCGGCGCCGCGGCCACCAGTGTGGCGGTCGCCAGCCAGGCAAGCCATGGCACGGCCAGCGCCAGCGGCACCAGCATCAGCTACACCCCAACGACTGGTTTTTCCGGCTCGGACAGCTTCACCTATACCGCCACCAACGCCAACGGCACCTCGGCAGCGGCCACGGTGAGCGTGACCGTGTCGCCCCCCAGCCTGACCATCACCCCCGGTGCCCTGGCGAACGGCACGGCGGGCGTTGCCTACGACCAGACGCTGAGCAGCGCAAATGGTACCGCGCCCTACACCTATGCACTGATTTCCGGCTCGCTGCCCCCAGGCGTGACATTATCGAGCGCCGGCGTGTTCAGCGGTACGCCCAGCAGCGCCGGCACCTCCAACCTGACTATCCGCAGCACCGACCAGTACGGTGCCATCGGCACCATCAACTACACGATCAGCGTCGCCGCGCCGGCCATCTCCGTCATGCCGCCCACGCTGCCCGCTGGCACGTATGGTGCCCCCTATAGCCAGGCCATCAGCGCCACGGGGGGCAACGGCAGCTACAGCTTCAGCGTGCTCGCGGGGGCTCTGCCGGACGGACTGAGCCTGAGTGGCGGTACCTTGAGCGGTACGCCGACCAACGCCGGCAGCTATTCGTTCACCCTCCGCGCCACTGACGGCAACAGCTTCACCGGCACGCGGGCCTACACGATGACGATCGCCACCCCGACCTTGAGCCTGACACCGCTCTCGGTAGCAAATGGCATCGCTGGTAACGCCTACAGCCAGGCCTTCAGCACCAGTGGCGGCATCGCGCCGTACAGCTACGCCATTGTCTCCGGCAGCTTGCCCAGCGGCATGACCCTGGCCCCCGGTGGCCTGCTCAGCGGCACGCCGACTGCGACGGGTATTTCCAACTTCTCGCTCAGAAGTATGGATGCCAACAGTGCGAGCATCACGCAAAGCTACAGCCTGGCGATTACCGCCCCGGGCATCAGCCTCACGCCGGCCGCCCTCAGCCCCATGCAGGTAGGCTCAGCCTCCAGCCAGAGCTTCAGCGCCAGCGGCGGCTCCGGCCCATACACCTACGCCGTCACCAGCGGTGCATTACCCGTCGGCATGATGCTCAACACCAGCACTGGCAGCCTCAGCGGAACACCGACCATCGCTGGCGGCTACGCCTTCACGATCACCGCCACCGACCGTATGGGCTTCACTGGCTCGCGCAGCTACGGCGGCACCATTGACCAGGGCGCCCCCGTTGCCGGGCCCATCAGCCTTACCGTCTCTGCCAACAGCACCGCCAACCCGGTCACCCTGAACCTGAGCGGTGGCACGACCACTTCGGTGGCCGTGGTGGTCGCTGCCAGCAACGGCGTGGCCGTCGCCAACGGAACCAGCATCACCTACAAGCCCAACGCAGGCTTTTCTGGCAGCGACAGCTTTACCTACAACGCCACCGGCCCGGGCGGTACGTCGAACGCCGCGACCGTGAGCGTGACCGTCATGGCGCCGACCATCGTGCTGACCCCCACCAGCATTCCCAGCGCGACCGTGGCCACGGCCTACTCGGTGACGCTCGGCGCCAGCGGCGGCAGCGCTCCCTATACCTACAGCCTGACCGGCGGCACCCTGCCGGCCGGCCTCTCGCTGTCTGCGGGGGGCTTGCTCAGTGGCACGCCGACGGCGGCCGGCAGCTTCAACTTCACGGTCACCGCCACCGACAACAACGGCATGACCGGCACACAAGCCTACAGCTTGAGCGTTGGCCAGGCCGCCCCTGTGGCCGGTAATCTCAGCTTCTTCGTCCCCGCTAACAGCAGCGCCATCCCGGTCGGCCTGATCCTCAGCGGTGGCCCGGCGACGTCGGTGGCCGTGGTGAGCAATGGCGGCCACGGCGTGGCCAGTGCCAGTGGCACCAGCATCAGCTACAAGCCCAACCCAGGCTTTGCCGGCAGCGACAGTTTCACCTACACCGCCACCGGCCCAGGCGGCACGTCGAATACGGCAACCGTGAGCGTGACCGTCACCGCACCGACCATCGCGCTGACGCCCACCACCATCCCCGGCGCCACCGTGGCCACAGCCTACTCGGCGACGCTGACGGCCAGCGGTGGCAGTTCGCCCTATACCTACAGCCTGACCACCGGTACCCTGCCGGCCGGTATCTCGGTGTCTACGGCGGGCGTGCTCAGTGGTACGCCGATGGCAGCCGGCAGCTTCAACTTCACCATCACCGCCACCGACAGCACCGGCTTCACTGGCACACAGGCCTACAACCTCAGCGTTGGCGAGGCCGTACCCGTGGCAGGTAACATCAGCCTTACCGTCGCCGCCAACAGCAATGTCAACCCCGTCACGCTGAACCTGAGCGGTGGCCCGGTAGCCTCGGTGGCCGTGGCGAGCAATGCCAGCCACGGCGTGGCCAGCGCCAGTGGCACCAGCATCACCTACAAGCCCACCCCAGGCTTTGCCGGCAGCGACAGCTTCACCTACACCGCCACCGGCCCAGGCGGGACTTCGAACACGGCAACCGTGAGCGTGACCGTCACCGCACCGACCATCGCGTTGACGCCCACCAGCATCCCCGGCGCCACCGTGGCCACAGCCTACTCGGCGACGCTTACTGCCAGCGGCGGCAGTTCGCCCTATACCTACAGCCTGACCACCGGCACCCTGCCGGCCGGTATCTCGCTGTCTACGGCGGGCGTACTCAGTGGTACGCCAACGGCAGCCGGCAGCTTCAACTTCACCATCACTGCCACCGACAACACCGGTTTCACCGGCACACAGGCCTACAACCTCAGCGTTGGCGAGGCCGCACCCGTGGCAGGTAACATCAGCCTTACCGTCGCCGCCAACAGCAATGTCAACCCCGTCACGCTAAACCTGAGCGGTGGCCCGGTAGCCTCGGTGGCCGTGGCGAGCAATGCCAGCCACGGCGTGGCCAGCGCCAGTGGCACCAGCATCACCTACAAGCCCAACCCAGGCTTTGCCGGCAGCGACAGCTTCACCTACGCCGCCACCGGCCCAGGCGGCACGTCGAACACGGCAACCGTGAGCGTGACCGTCACCGCGCCAACCATCGCGCTGACGCCCACCAGCATCCCCGGCGCCACCGTGGCCGCAGCCTACTCGGCGACGCTTACCGCCAGCGGCGGCAGTTCGCCCTATACCTACAGCCTGACCACCGGCACCCTGCCGGCCGGTATCTCGCTGTCTACGGCGGGCGTACTCAGTGGTACGCCAACGGCAGCCGGCAACTTCAACTTCACCATCACCGCCACCGACAACACCGGTTTCACCGGCACACAGGCCTACAGCCTCAGCGTTAGCGAGGCCGTACCCGTGGCCGGTAACATCAGCCTCACCGTCGCCGCCAACAGCAGCGCCAACCCGGTCACCCTGACCCTGAGCGGTGGCCCGGCAGCTTCGGTGGCCGTAGCGAGCAATGCCAGCCACGGCGTGGCCAGTGCCAGCGGAACCAGCATCACCTACAAGCCCAACCCAGGCTTTGCCGGCAGCGACAGCTTCACCTACACCGCCACCGGCCCAGGCGGGACTTCGAACACGGCAACCGTGAGCGTGACCGTCACCGCGCCAACCATCGCGCTGACGCCCACCAGCATCCCCGGCGCCACCGTGGCCACAGCCTACTCGGCGACGCTGGGTGCCAGCGGCGGCGCTGCGCCTTATACCTTCAGTGTGACCGCCGGCACCCTGCCGGCCGGTATCACGCTGTCTACGGCGGGCGTGCTCAGTGGTACGCCGACGGCAGCCGGCAACTTCAACTTCACCATCACCGCCACCGACCACACCGGTTTCAGCGGCGCACAAGCCTTCAGCGTGGCGATCGCCAATCAGGCACCGGTGGCCGGCGCGGTCAGTGCCTCGATCGCCGCCAACAGCTCGGCAACGCCCATCGACCTCGTGCTCGACGGCGGCGCGGCCAGCAGCATCGCCGTCAGTACCGCGCCAAGCCACGGTACCGCCACCGTCAGCGGGCTTCGCCTCAGCTACACGCCGAAGGCCGGTTACTCGGGCAGCGACAGTTTCGCCTACACGGTCACCGGCCCAGGTGGCACCTCGGCACCGGCCACGGTGACCATCACGGTGAGCGCGCCGACGCTGGCCATCACCCCGACCACGCCCAACCTGCCGCCCGCCATCCAGGGCCAGGCCTACAGTGCCAGCCTCGGCGCCAGCGGCGGCACGCCGCCTTACCGCTACGCCGTGGCCGGCACGCTGCCAGCCGGGCTGACCCTCGACAGCGCCAGCGGCAGTGTCAGCGGCACACCGACGACGGTGGGTGACAGCAGCTTCACCATCAGCGTGACGGACGCCAATGGCGCCACCGGCAGCCAGCTGTACAACCTGTCGACCGCCGCGCAGGCCGTGGTGGTGCCACCGTCCAGCGAGACACTGGCACCCGGCCAGGCCGCAACCGTCGACCTGACCCGCGGCGCCAGCGGCGGCCCGTTCCTGCGCGCGCGCCTGCTGTCGGTAAGCCCCGCAGCGGCGGGCTCGGCCAGCCTCAGCGGCCCGTTCACCCTGAACTTCACGCCTGCTGCCGCCTTCGCCGGCACCGCCGTGGTCGCCTTCAGCCTGGAGAACACCGGCGGCAACAGCACCAGCAGCACCGTGACCTTCACCGTACAACCACGCCCCGACCCCACCCGCGACGCCGAAGTGATCGGCCTGCTCAACGCCCAGTCGCGGGCCGCCGAGCGCTTCGCCAGCACCCAGATGGACAACTTCAACCGCCGCCTGGAACAGCTGCACCGCCCCACCTGCGACCGTGATTCGTTCAATGCCAACGTGCGCCATGGCCGTGACGACGTCAGCCTCGGCGGCCTGGGCAAGGCCTTGCGCGACGAACTCGAGGGCAATGGCAAAGGCCAGGAGCAAGAGGATGAACGGCGTCGCCAGGAAAAGGACAGCGCCCAGGCCACCTCCGGCGAGTGCCGCGAAGAGGCCCTGGCGTTCTGGACCGATGGCTTCGTCAATACCGGCTCCAACCGCGCCCGCGGGGCCAAGGACAACAGCTTCACCACCTTTGGCCTGAGCGCGGGCATGGACTATCGCTTGTCACCCCGCGCGGTGGTGGGCGTGGGCATCGGCTACGGCAATGACCGCACCGACGTCGGCGAGCAGGACAGCCGCAGCGATGGCGACGCCCTGGGCCTGGCGGCGTACCTTTCGGTCAACCCGTTGTCGGAGATGTACGTCGATGCGCTGCTGGGCTACAACCGCATCCGCTTCGACTCGCGCCGCTATGTCACCGCCAACCCATCCGAAGGCTACGCCCACGGCTCGCGCGACGCCGACCAGTTGTTCGCCTCGCTGACCGCCAGCTACGAGTACCGCCAGGGCGCCCTTTCGCTGGCGCCCTATGCGCGGGTCAACAGCAGCTACACCCGCCTGGACGCCTACAGCGAACGCGGCGGCGGCATCTATGGCCTGTCGTATGACGAGCAGAACCTGCGCAACGTGACCTCGTTCCTGGGGGTGCGCTCCGCCTACGACATCCAGACCGGCCTGGGCGTGCTGACGCCTCGTGTGGGCCTGGCGTGGGGCCACAACTTCGAGCGCAACGAGGACTACCGCATGCGCTATACCGACCAGGGCAGCGACGGCATGCTCTACCGGCTGTCGCCCGACCCGCAGGACAGCAACTTCATGGACCTGGACCTCGGGCTGGACCTGAGCGTGGGTCGCGCCTGGCGCGTTGGCTTCTCGTACAAGACCGCGCTTGGCACCGACGAGCGCAGCGAGATGTTCCGCCTCGGGTTGGAAGGCAGGTTCTGACAATGCGTTGAAATGAAGCAGGCCTGGCTGGGGCACGTCAGTTGACCCCGCCAGGCCTGCCAACCCATTGTCTAGGTTGGGCTAGAGTCCTCCCTGCATGAAAAGTGCCTCGAACGCGCAAGGTGTGAGGGGCCACTCCCCTCGCCACCGGCTTTGACAAACCTCGGGGCTGCCAGCCAGACTCGCCGGTTCATTCAAGGAGCGCACCATCAAAGCCCTGTCAATCGTCCGCCCCAGCGGCAGCCGGATCGCTGCTGGCGAGAAAACCCTCGAAGTTCGCCGCTGGCCCGCTGACCTCGCCCCCTCCGAAGACCTGCTGATCGTGGAAAACGGCCGCTTCCTGCATGCCGAAGGCGAGGAAGATGCCGACGGTATCGCCGTGGCCATCGTCCGCGTGAAGGCGGTGCGGCCATTCGTGCTCGCGGACATGCAGGCGGCCTGCGCCAGTTACTTCGAAGAAGGCTGGCTGGCCTGGGAGTTGAGTGACGTAAGGCCCATCGAAAGCGCCATGCCCGTGCGTGCTGCCCGCAGCATCTATGAGGTGGATTTCGCCCACGATGTTTGACCAGTACCTGAAACGGTGGGGCCTGACCCGCGACGGCGAGGCCTTCGCCTCGCTCAATGGCAACCTGCTGCCCGTTCGCCAGGGCGATGTAGCCGCCATGTTGAAAATCTCCCAATCGCCAGAGGAGTTGGCAGGCAATCAGCTCATGGCCTGGTGGCAAGGCGACGGCGCAGCGCCCGTGCTGGCGCTTGATGGCGGAGCGTTGCTGATGGAACGCGCGCAAGGCTCGGCAGCGCTTGCGCAGTGGGTCGAGGGTGGCCGCGATGATGAGGCCACGCGCACCCTGTGCGCGGTAGCCGCCCGCCTGCACCGCCCTCGCGCCAGGCCGCTGCCGACATTGGTGCCGCTCGAACACTGGTTCGAGGCGCTATGGCATGGCGCCGCAACCCATGGCGGCATCCTGGCACACAGCGCCCGGGCTGCAACCGAGCTGCTGGCGGCGCCGCGCGACGTGGTGGCGCTGCACGGCGATATCCATCACGCCAATGTGCTCGATTTCGGCCCGCGCGGCTGGCTCGCCATCGACCCCAAGGGGCTGCATGGCGAGCGCGGCTTCGACTACGCCAATATTCTCTGCAACCCGGATGATGCCAGCGCCCTTGCGCCGGGGCGCTTTGCGCGGCGCATAGCGCTTATCGCCGAAGCCGCCGCAATCGATCGGCCACGGCTGTTGCAATGGGTGCTTGCCTGGGCCGGGCTCTCGGCAGCCTGGATGCTCGAAGCGGGTGATGAAACCGGTTGCAGGCTCGAGATTGCGAAACTGGCCGCAGCGGCGCTCACGCACGCTTGAAAACTGCCTGAAAACGACCTGCACCTAGGCATGTCCGTCATCATCCTGCCGCTCGGGCGGATGACGGACCTTTTGCTTGATCCGGGCTGAAAATGAGTGCTAATTTTTTTTCATTGAGCAACCAATGAAAAAAAGGAAAGCGGTCATGCCCAAGGTCGGAATGCAGGAAATCCGCAAGAAACAGCTGGTCGAAGCGACGCTCAGCCTGATCGGTGAGCAAGGCCTGGCGGGCACCAGCATGGCCCAGGTCAGCGCGCGCTCCGGCATGTCGAACGGGATCGTGCACCACTACTTTTCCGACAAGAACGCCCTGCTCGAAGCCACGTTGCGTGAACTGAACAAGCGCATCAACGCAGAGATCTTCAACCACCTGCGCGCCGCGCAGACACCTGACGAACGTGTCCAGGCATTCGTGCTGGGCAACGTCAGTGCACTGAACCTCACCCGCGAAAACGTCGCCGCCTGGCTGGCCTTCTGGGCGCAGGTTCCCCAGCACGCCCAGTTCCAGCGGATTCAAGACATCGTGGCGCGGCGAAGCCATTCGCTGTTGTTCCATGCCCTGGCAAAAACGATGGACGCCCAAGCGGCGCGCGCAAAGGCGCGGATGATCGCGGTATTCATCGACGGCATCTGGCTGCGCGCAGCCATCGACCCAACGCAGGAGGCCCTCAGGGAATCTCGACAACTGGCTTATGAGTTTCTCAACAACTTACTTGGCTACAACCTCAAGGTGCAGTAATGACTCGCGACGAATACAAGAACAATGATGCGGTTGGCCTCAAACAACTGATTGACGCAGGCGAGGTCAGCGCCTTGCAGTTGGTGGAACTGGCGATCAGGGAAATCGAAGCGCAGGACTCGCAACTTGGAGCACTGGTGTCGGTCGATGTCGACGGCGCCCGACAATCTGCGGCGCAGCGCAAGTCAGGCCCGTTGGCAGGGCTGCCGGTGCTGATCAAGGACACCAATATCGACGTCTGCGGCTTGCCTACGCGCCATGGCTCGCGCCTGTACAAGGACGCCCCTGCAGCAACGGCCGACAGTGAGTTCGTGAGGCGCTTGCGCCAAGCCGGTGCGGTCATCCTGGGTAAAACCAAGACGCCCGAATTTGCCGGCGACTTCGTCACCGAGCCCGAATATTTCGGCCCTTGCCGCAACCCCAGAAACCCACGCTACGCATCCGGCGGCTCCAGCGGTGGCTCGGCCTGCGCGGTGGCGGCCGGCATGGTGCCGGTTGCCCATGGCACCGATTGTGGCGGGTCGATCCGAGTGCCAGCAGCGGTATGCGGGGTGGTGGGGTTGAAGCCTACCCGTGGGCGCAACCCGGTCGGCCCGCACGTTGGCGAGTTTGTCGGTGGCCTGGATTGCGAGCACGTGCTTACCCGAACGGTTCGCGACACCGCACTGATGCTCGATGTACTGGCGGGCTACGAAGCCGGCGCCCCTTATGCCGCGCCGCCAGGCCCTGGCTCCTGGCTTGCCAGCCTGCAGGCCAAGTCCGCGCCGCTGAAGATTGCCTTCAGCTGCAACAGGCCCGACGGCAGCGATATCGACGACGCCATTCGCGGGTCGGTGCTGGCCGTGGTCGATTTCCTCGGCGCTGACGGGCATCGCCTGCAGGACTTCAAGTGGCCCGATATCACCGGCGCCGGGGATGCGGCGGCGGTGTTCTGGCAGCTGGAGATCGAGGCGCTGATGACCCAGCGCTCGCTCGACCTTGGCCGCCCGCTACAGGAAGACGATGTCGAGTGGGTCACCTATGCCATGTACCAGGCATCGAAAGCGCGCTCGGCGCTGGATGTGTACAACGCAAGGCAGGTGCAGAACCGGCTGTCGCGGCACATGGCGGCGCTGTTCGAGGACATCGACGTGCTGGTCACCCCGACCGTGGCCCTCGCCCCACCCCTGATCGGTGGATTTACCGCGGCGAAAGCGCAGGAACTGCAAGTCTGGTACGACAACGCCTATGCCTTCTCGCCCTTCACCGAACTGTTCAACCTCACCGGGCAACCCGCAATCAGCGTGCCCATTGGCGTGATGGGTGACGGGCTGCCAATCGGTTTGCAACTGGTCGGCAAGTTTGGCGACGAGGAAACCATTCTAAGGCTGGCGAGCGAAATCGAACGCAGTTTCAGCGCGAAGTATTGAATCTATGAAGTTGCAGTGAACACCGTGTATCCCGAGTGGTTCACGCCTTGATTGCGTGGCCCGCTCGCCTGTTCATAGATCAGCAGCAAAGTTACACCGCCCGTTTGCGACGCCCTAATAAAACGGATTCCCTACCCTGACAGTGAAGTTCAACGTCTGCGGGCTTTTGCATCGTCTCTCTCCAATCAATACATGTACTAAACAATAACTACAGGTACTGTAATCATGTCAACGAAAGCACCTGGCTCGCCCGCTGGACGGTTTACTTTCGAAGTACGCTCCATCGATCATGTTCCCCATTCGGAACGCCACGGCAAAGCCTGGCACCTGTGGCCGATCTGGTTTTGCGGAGGCGCGCAGCTCACCACGCTGGCTGTCGGGATCATCGGCATCGCGATGGGCGCCAACCTGATCTGGTCGGCCATAGCAATCGTGCTGGGTTGCGCGTTCGGCACGCTGTTCATGGCCGGCCATTCCACCCAGGGGCCGCAGATGGGGTTGCCGCAACTCATCCAGTCGCGCCCGCAGTTCGGCTATATCGGCGCCTTGCTGGTGTACCTGGTGGCGATCGTCACCTACATCGGCTACAACGCGTTCAACCAGCTACTGGTCGGCCAGACCTTGCACGAACTCACCGGAGTTTCCGCGCAAGGATCGGCCATGGCCTTCTCGCTGCTGGCCATTTTCATGGCCATCGTGGGGTACAACTCCTTCCACAAGGTTCAGCGAGGCCTGGCCTTCGTCATGGTGGCCATGATGGCGGTGCTGACCATTGGCCTGGCGGTGTGGCTGAAGCTGCCCGAGCGCCAGCTGGCCTTGCAGGACTTCAACTTAAATGCGTTTCTCGCGCAGTTTTTCGTTGCCGCCGCCTACCAACTCAGCTGGGCAATCTACGTGTCCGATTATTCGCGTTACTTGCCGGCCGAAGTCAGTGTGCGTGCGTCGTTCTGGTGGACCTACCTCGGCGCCATGATCGGCGGCGTCTGGATGATGTTGATCGGCGCGGCCGCAGCGGCTTTGAGCCCCGGGCAAAACCTGGCAGCGGGCTTGATCATGGTCGGCGACATGGTGTTTGCCGGCTTCGGCAAAACCCTCGTGGTGGTGTCCGTGCTGATTCTGATCACCAGCGCCGCGCAGAACTTCTACGGCGCCTCCATCACATTGCTCAGCATCATCGACACGCTCAAGACGCAAACCTCGACCTTGTTCAAACGCATCATGGCAATGCTGGTGGTGGGCAGCGCGGCCATGCTGCTGGCGTTGCTGGCAAATGACAACTTCGTGAAGGAGTTCGGTGATTTCCTGGCGATATTGCTCTACCTGTTCACGCCGTGGACCGCCATCAACCTGGTGGACTTCTACGCCGTCAGGCACGGGCGCTACTCGATCACGGAAATCTTCAACCCCAATGGCATCTATGGCCGCTGGAACTGGAGGGGCATCGGCGCCTACCTGGTGGGCTTCATCGCCATGCTGCCGTTCTCCAACACGGGCCTGTACACCGGTTACATCGCCGAGCAGCTGGGCGGTGCTGACATCAGCATGCCAATAGGCCTGGCGGTTTCGGCCTTGGTCTATCTGGGGCTGTGCCGTACCCAGAACATCGAGTCGGAACTGACCGCGCTCGGCACGGCAGATTTGCGCCTGGACAACGGCACGGCCGGTTGATTGACCGCCAGCGGCGGTGCCGGGTCAATGCCGGGCATCCTCCAGCACCTGCCCCACCACCGCCCGCATCGCCCCACGCAAGTCGAAACCTTGCGTGCGGGCCTGCTCGAATGCCGCCAGCTGGCGTTCGGCACTGGTGCCCTCGGCGATGATCCGCGCCGCGTGCCTGAACGAGCGCTCGGCATCCACGCAGGCCGCAGGCAGCAATGCCTCGAACTGCGCCAGCCAGCCTGCGGCAGTCACCGGTTGCTCTTGGTGAAGCCCAATGAAGGTGCCTTGGCGCCCATAGCGGCAGGCCCGCCAGTAGTTCTCCTGGGTGACCCAGCGCAGCTCCCGGGTCATCGGCCGCCAACCCGCGTGGGGCTGCAGTTCATGCTCGACCAAGTGGCGGAACAAGCCCGCGATTGCCAGCCCATCCTCCAGCCGCGGGCAGGCGTCGCAGATGCGCAACTCGACCGTCGGGTAGCGCCGCGACGGGCGCAGCGCCCACCAGAAATCCCCTTTGGCATCCAGCGCTGCGGTGCGTTGCAGCAGCGCCCGGTAGCGCAGGTAGGCGTTCCAGTCCGGCAGCGCTTCGGGCAGCCCCATGTACGGCCATTCGCCACAGATCACCCGGCGATAGCTGCGGTAGCCGGTAACCTCGCCACTCCACAACGGCGACGAGGTGCTGAGCAGCAGAAACAACGGCAGCCAGTACAGCACGCGGTTGATCAACTGCATGCGGTCGCACCCGGCAGGCACGCCGACATGCACGTGCAACCCCGACAGCAGGCTGCGCCGGGCCACGGCCTGGTAGTCGTCGAAGAGCTGGCGGTAATGCCCGCTACTGCGGGGTTGCTGGCGTCGCCACTGGGCGCTGGGGTGGCTGGCGGCGCCATACAGGCCCAGCCCGTGCTCGGCCAGCGCGCTGTTCAGGCGCTGGCGGTGCTCGCCGAAGAAGCTGCGGGCCTGGTGCAGGTTGCCGAGCACCGGGGATACCAGCTCGATCTGGCTGCAGAACATCTCTTCGGCAAAATGCGCGCCCAGAGCCTCCCTGCAGCAACGGGCCACGGCCTTCGATGGCCTGGCCTGCACCTGGCCGCTGGCAAGATCGACCAGCAGGTATTCCTCCTCGATGCCGAACGTGCAGCTCGCAGGCATGGCCCGATCAGCCATTGCGGGTGAGGGTCAAGGCGACAGCGGCAATGCGCTCGACCTGCTCATAGCCAGGCTCTAGCAACTGTTCGCCGAACACGTCGGGGTCCACTTCGCGGTAGGCCCAGCTGAAGGCCGACCCGTGCAGGCGCTGCTGCACCGCCTCATGCAGGGCATCGCGGCCTTCGACCATGGCGACACCGCTGTACAGCAGCAACGTGCCGCCCCGCGCCAAGCGCTGGCACGCCTGTTCGACGATGCGCAACGACAGCTCGGCGCCCAGGGCGCCGCCGCCATGGCGGTAGGTGCGTTGGCCGGCATCGAGCATGTACGGCGGGTTGGCCACGATCAGGTCGAAGCTACCGGTGATGCCGGCCAGCAGGTCGCTGGGCTCCACCGACACAGTGGCGATGCCGGCCAGCGCCGCATTGATGGCGGTATAGCGCAGCGCCAGGGGGTTGATGTCCAGCGCACTGACCTGCGCATGGGGCGCGGCGCGGGCGATCAGCAGCGCACCGATGCCGCTGCCGCAACCGATGTCCACGGCATGCTGCACCGGCGTTGCGCGGTGCTGCAGGTGGTCGCCGATAACCTGGGCGAAGCGGTAGCTGTCGGGGCCGAAGAACACCGCGTCGCTGCTGTCGGTGGGCCAGGCCGAATGTACCAGTAGCAGGTCATCGAGGCTCGACCAGCGCACCGTGCTGCGCAGCAGGCCACCCTCCTCTTTCAGCACGCCGGCCGCTGTCAGTTGCCGCAGTTCGTCAGCGCTGAGCAACGCCGGTGAGAAGGGCCGGCTCCAGCCGAACACGCCGCGCAGGTCATGGGCCTGGTGCAGCTCGGGCCGGGCATTGACCCGCGCCTGCGTGGCCGGTGTCGGGCAGGTGAAGCGATAGCCATCGGCGCGCAGGCGCCGCCCCAGTTGCAACAGCGCGTGGTCGGCCTGGGCCTGCTGCTGGTCGAGCAACATCAGTGCGGCCCTCCGTGGGCCAGGCCCGTGGCGCGGATGAAATCGCGGGTAGCACGCAGGCCCTCGGGCTCGGCATGGCGGCCGGCCGACATCTGCTCGATCATGCGCTCCACGCCTGGCAGGCCCTGCGAAGTGTCGTGCTCGGGCTCCAGCGCCAGTTCCTTTTCCCACTGCCCGGGTGACACGCGCCGGTAGGTCACGCCCGGCCAGTCGTTGGCGATCCAGTCGTACCAGAGCTGTTTTTCATAGGCGTTGAACACGCCGAACATGGCGGCCACCGGGCCGTCGATCAGGGTCCAGAAACGGCTGTGCTGCGGGTCTTCGCCGCGCCGCACCCAGCGCTGCGCCTCTAGTGCGCGCAAAAAGCCCGGCATCCCGGCAGGCTCGGCAAGCCACTGGTTGATGGTGCGGCCTTGCAGCAGGCAGTGGTCGCCGTGCATGCACTGGCCGAATACCCGTTTGCGCTCCAGTGCGGCCACCAGTTGCGCTTGCAGGTCGAAGCTGGCAATCAGCGACGGTGTATCGATGCCCATTTCGTTGAGGCGATAGCCCTGTCGAACCCGCGCATAGAAGGCCTGCGCATCGTCGACAGGCATCAGCAGGCGCAAGGCGTCCAGCGCGCGGCGGGCATGGCCGCTGGCGGCATTGTCGATGGTCACATGCAGGCGGAAGTAATGAGCGTCGATGCCGAGTTCGGCCAGCTCGTGGGTGGTAATCAGCAGGTGCAGTGGCGGTTGTTCGTAGCCCAGGTTGTAGCCGATCACCTCCGGCAAAAAGGCCTCGCCGTGCTCGCCGAGCGCCAGTTGCAAAGCGCCCTGCAGGTACCTGGCGGGCTCCAGCGGCATGACCTGGGTGCAGCCGAGGCGGCCCAGCAGCCGCTGGTAGATCAGCACATGGTTGCAGCGGGGGTCGCCGTCGCCGAGTTCTTCGAGGAAGGTGCGGATCAACCCGTGCCAACGGGGGTCGCGCCAGTGGCGCAAGGTGGCGTGCAGCCAGGCGCCATCGACCAGCTTGGTCGGCGCGACCTGTTGCACGAACCACAAGGCCTGGGCGCGAGTGGCGAAGTAGCGCCGGGGGGCGCCATCGGCGCGCTGGCGAAGATAAGCCGCGTGCTCGCCGGCCACCTTTGCTGCATGGGCGCTGGCCCACTGTGCAAGCGCTGCGGGCGTATCGGGCAGGTCGTCGGCCAGCGTCTCGGTACGGCGCAACTGCCAGGCAAGCCACTCGCGGCCCCCTGGGTAGGGGCCTTGCAGCATGGCCTGGTAACGCGTTTGCGGGTCATCGACTGCCAATTGCGCCAATTGGCGAGTGCCTGCAGGGCTCATCACCGTCATACCGGGTGCCTCCACCGTGACTACAAACTGTGATTTCGCCAATCGGCAGGGATTCGATCCGGATAGCCAACGGGGGGACCAACGGTGGGTGTAGAAAAATTAAACCTTTGCCCGCCAGCGCCGCTCAACCGAATGCGACATCGAAGTCGCGTCCCTTTGAGGAGTGAAAGATGAGCAAGCCATTTTTCAAGATCGCCGGCGTTACCTTGTTGATGAGCATGGCCTCCTTCCACGTGATGGCCGCCAGCTCCAATGACTTCGTCGATGCCGCCACCGAGGCCGGGATCGCCGAAGTGGTGACCGGCAACCTGGCCATGGAAAAGTCCCAGGATGCCGAAATCAAGACATTCGCCCAGCAGATGGTCACCGACCACACCAAGGGAAACCAGAAGCTCGGCGACATCGCCCGCTCCCTGGACATCAGCGTGCCCGATGACGCGGCGCTGACCGACAAGGTCAAGAAGATGATCCTCGAATGGCGCGACGAGTCCTTCGACAAGTCCTATGTCAACAACCAGGTCGATGCCCACGAAAAAGCGGTGGAGCTGTTCACGAAGGAAGCGGCGTCTTCCGACAAGGCTGAACTCAAGGCCTTCGCCAGCGACGCCTTGCCGACCCTGCAGCACCACCTGGAGCAGGCCAAGGCCCTGCAGGCCAAGCACGGCAAGTAAACGCGTGGAGCCCAATCGCCGGCAAGCCGGCTCCCACACAGGGCGATGCAGCTTCTCCTGTGGGAGCCGGCTTGCCGGCGATTTGGCCGCGCAGCGGCCCCTCGGACAGAGAAACGCATGAACCTGATGTATGGTTACCGGACCGGCGCGCCGTCGACGTTGCCCCAAGCGCGCCCAGCTGATCATTAGGGAAATCACCATGCTGCGTATCTTCGAACGATGGCTCGACCCATTTCCGCCCGACGAAGCCCCACCGCCCCCGGCGGGCCTGGTGCGGTTCATGTGGGCCTGCACCCGCGGCGCGCGCGGCTACATCCTGGCGCTGGCGCTGTTCAGTGCCGGCGTGTCGATCTACGAAGCCTGGCTGTTCTCCTTCCTCGGCCAGGTGGTCGATCTGCTCTCCACCTGGCAGTCGGGCGGTGCGGTCGGCGCTGAGGAAATGCGCGTGCTGTGGGGCATCGGCCTGGTGCTGCTGGCGAGTATCGTGCTGGTGGCGTTGCGCACCCTCATGCAACACCAGGTGCTGGCGATCAACCTGCCGCTGCGCCTGCGCTGGGACTTCCACCGCCTGATGCTGCGGCAAAGCCTGTCGTTCTTCTCCGACGAATTCTCCGGGCGGGTCACCACCAAGGTGATGCAGACCGCGCTGGCGGTGCGCGAGGTGCTGTTCACGCTGATCGAGATCGTGCCTGGCATCGGCGTGTACTTCATCGCCATCATCGCCCTGGCCGGTGGCTTTGCCCTGAAACTGATGCTGCCGTTCATTGCCTGGCTCGCCCTGTTCGGGCTGGCCATGCTGTACTTCGTGCCGCGCCTGGGCCGGGTCGGGCAGGAGCAGGCCCACGCCCGCTCCTCGATGACCGGCCGGGTCTCCGATGCCTACACCAACATCACCACCGTCAAGCTGTTCTCCCACTCCAAGCGCGAGGCGCATTTCGCCCGGGCGGCGATGGAAGACTTCAAGCAAACCGGCTTTCGCCAGATGCGCCTGGTCAGCCAGTTCGAGATCGTCAACCAGGCGCTGGTGGTCGGCCTGATCCTGGGCGCCGGCGGCTACGCCTTGTGGCTGTGGCACCAGGGCCAGGTCGGCACCGGCGCGGTGGCGGCGATCACCGCCATGGCCCTGCGCATCAATGGCATGTCGCACTGGATCATGTGGCAGATGACCTCGCTGTTCGAGAACATCGGCACGGTGCAGGACGGCATGGCCACCCTCACCCGCGGCCCCAAGGTGCAGGATGCGCCGGATGCCGGGGTGCTGGTGACCGCAGGCGGTGCGGTGACCTTCGACAACGTCAGCTTCAACTACAACGGCGAGCGCCAGGTGCTCGATGGCCTGAGCCTGCACATTCGCCCGGGTGAAAAGGTCGGCCTGGTGGGCCGTTCCGGTGCCGGCAAGTCCACCCTGATCAACCTGCTGCTGCGCTTCTACGACGTCGACAGCGGCACCATCAGCATCGACGGCCAGAACGTCGCCAAGGTGACCCAGGACAGCCTGCGCAGCGCCATCGGCATGGTCACCCAGGACACCTCGCTGCTGCACCGCTCGATCCGCGACAACATCGCCTACGGCCGCCCGGATGCCACCGATGCGCAAATCCGCAGGGCCGCGTTCAATGCCCAGGCCGATGGCTTCATCCAGCAGCTCAGCGACCGCCAGGGCCACAGTGGCTACGACACCCTGGTCGGCGAGCGCGGCATCAAGCTGTCCGGCGGCCAGCGCCAGCGCATCGCCATTGCCCGGGTGATGCTCAAGAACGCGCCGATCCTGCTGCTGGACGAAGCCACCAGCGCGCTGGACTCGGAAGTGGAAGTGGCGATCCAGGAAAGCCTGGATGAAATGATGCAAGGCAAGACCGTGATCGCCATCGCCCACCGGCTGTCCACCATCGCGGCCATGGACCGGCTGATCGTGATGGACGAAGGGCGCATCATCGAGCAAGGCACGCACAGCGAGCTGCTGGCCCGAAATGGCACCTATGCGCGGCTCTGGCAGCACCAGAGCGGAGGCTTTTTGGGCGAGGACCAGGGGCTGGCCGAGGCGGTGGAGTGAGCGCTCGGCCACCGCAGGGGCAAAAGCCGACTACAGTAGCTGCAAAGCTGCGCGGGGGCAGAGCCAGGTGACGATCGATCCGCAATCCGTGCCAAACAGCACAGCCACGGCGCAGAACCTGCTGTTGCAGGCCTGCGCCCAAGGCAACCGCCTGGCATTCGAGACCCTGTACCACGCCACTTCCGCCCGCCTGTTCGGCATCTGCCTGCACTATTTGGGCAACCGCGCCGAGGCCGAGGAAGTGCTGCAGGAGGTGTACACCAATGCCTGGCTCAAGGCGGCCACGTTCAACCCGCAACTGGCCAGCGCCGTGACCTGGCTGGCCAGCATGGCCCGCCACAAGGCCATTGACCGGCGCCGTGTGCTGCACCCTTGCGAAACGCTCGATGCGGTGCACGAATGGCCGCAACAGGAAAGCGTCAGTGAAACCGTCGAGCGCGAGCGCCAGGGCAGCCAGCTGGACCGCTGCCTGGAGACGCTGGACGCCGACCAGCAACGCTACATCCGCGTGGCCTTCTTCGAAGGCTATTCGTACGCAGAACTGGCCCAGCGCCATGGCATCCCGCTGGGGACCATGAAAAGCTGGATTCGCCGCGGCTTGCTTCGACTTCGAGTGTGCCTGGGCCTATGAGCGACAACCAACAGCCGGATGACAATGACCCCGACCTGCTGATCGCCGAGTACGTGCTGGGCGTGCTGCCCCGCGAGCAACAGCTGCAGCTGCAGGCCCGCGCCGCGCAGGACCCACGCCTGCAGGCCAGCATCGCCGCCTGGCAGCGGCACTTCGACAGCTGGCAGGCACAGATCGCCCCGGTCCAGGCCCCGCAGGGCACATGGCGCGCCATCGAGCGCCAATTGTTCCCCGCCGGCACCGCCAGCAAACCCCGCGGCGGCTGGAACGACATCCGCCTCTGGCGCTGGACCGCAGCGGCACTGTGCGCCGCCCTGCTGGTGGCCTCCCTGGCGCTGCTGCAAGCGCCTTCTGCACCGCCCTCGGCACCCGCCCTGCTCGCCCGGCTGCAACAGAACGACGGCAATACCCTGTTCGCCGCCACGGTATTGGCCGAGGGCCGCGCCGTGCTGTTCGTGCCGACCCGCAGCCATGACTGGCAAGGCAAGAGTGCCCAGGCCTGGTTGATCGGCGCCGATGGCAAGCCGCATTCCCTGGGCCTGCTGCCAACCGATGATGCCGTCAGCCTCGACGTGCCGCCCGGGCTGGATGGCGCGCTCATCGACGGCGCCGTGCTGGCCGTGTCGCTGGAGCCGCCCAACGGCTCGCCCACCGGGCTGCCGACAGGACCGGTCGTCGCCCAGGGCAAGATATCGTCGCTGTGATGCATCCGTTTCGGCGCCTGACTCGTACATTGCACACCTTCATTCGAAGGCACGAACGATCGAGGAGTCGCATCATGCTTACCTTTGTTCAACGCATTGCCGCAACGTGCCTCGCAGCCCTCTGCCTTGCCGCATCACCGAGCTTTGCCGGCGATACCGTGATGGTCGGCGGGGCCGCCATGTACCCCAACAAGACCATCGTCGAGAACGCCGTCAACTCCAAGGACCACACCACCCTGGTGGCCGCCGTGAAGGCCGCGGGCCTGGTCGACACCCTCAACGGCAAAGGCCCGTTCACGGTCTTTGCGCCCACCAACGAAGCCTTCGCCAAACTGCCGGCAGGGGCGCTCGACAACCTGGTGAAACCGGAACACAAGGCCGACCTCACCAAGGTGCTGACCTATCACGTGGTGGCCGGTACCCACACCTCCAAGCAGTTGATGGCCGATGCCAAGATGCACGGTGGCAAGGCCATGCTCAAAACCGTCCAGGGCGAGCCGCTGACCGTCATGCTGCATGACGGCAAGCTGTGGGTGGTGGATGCCAATGGCGGCAAGGCCGCGATCACGATTGCCGACGTGATGCAGGCCAACGGCGTGATCCACGTGATCGACACGGTATTGATGCCTAAATAGAGCCCGGGCAGCTGGCGGGCACTGGCTGCCGTGTCCGTCAGGCCCCTGTCATGAAAAGACAGGCACCTGTCACCCGATGTGAAGCGCCCCGTTGCACCCCCGCCCTACAGTCTGTTCCAGCGTGATCCAACGCTCACAACAACAATGCAGACTGGAGAACACACCCATGGCCAAAGCCGTGCGCTTCTACGAAACCGGTGCCCCCGAAGTCCTTCGCTACGAAGATGTCGAGGTGGGTGAACCAGGCCCGGGCGAGGTCCTGCTTCGCCACGAGGCCGTGGGCCTGAACTACGCCGATACCTATTTTCGCAATGGCACCTACCCGATCCCCATGCCCAACGGCATCGGCGTCGAGGCAGCCGGCGTCGTGGTGGCCCTGGGCGCGAGCGTGAGCAACGTCGCAGTCGGTGACCGCGTCACCTACACAGGCTTCATCAACACCCTCGGCGCCTACAGCACCGAGCGCATCATCCCGGCCGCACCGCTGATCAAGCTGCCAGCCAACATCAGCTGCCAAACCGCCGCGGCCATGACCATGCGCGGCCTCACATCGTCCTACCTGCTGCGCCGCATCTACGCCTTCAAGCCGGGTGACAGCGTGCTGCTGCATGCCGCTGCTGGCGGTGTCGGGCTTATCGTGTCGCAGTGGGCCAAGCTGCTCGGCCTGAACGTGATCGGCACCGTGTCCACCGAGGCCAAGGCCGAGCTTGCCCGTGCCCATGGCTGCAGCCACATCATCAACTACAGCCGCGAGGACGTGGCCAGCCGCGTGCGCGAAATTACCGACGGCGTGGGCGTGAACGTGGTGTTCGACAGCGTCGGGCGCACCACCTTCATGGGCTCGCTCGACTCGCTCAAGCGCCGTGGCCTGATGGTTTGCGTGGGCACCGCCTCGGGCACCATCGAACCGTTCGACCCGCAGATCCTGGCGATGAAGGGCTCGCTGATGCTGACCCGCCCGGCCCTGGCCGACTACATCGCCGACCCGGCCGAGAAAGCCGCCCTGGCCGGCGAGCTGTTCGACCATGTGGCCAGCGGGCGGATCAAGATCGAGATCAACCAGCAGTACGAACTCAAGGACGCCGTGCAAGCCCACCGCGACCTGGAGGCACGCAAGACCACCGGTTCATCGATCTTCTGCATCTAAGGGCGGGCCACATCATGCAAGTCGAACAACTGACCTGCACCATCGGTGCCGAGCTGGTGGGCCTGAACCTGGCCGACGCCATCCACGACGACGGCCTGTTCGCCGAGGTTCGCCAGCAGCTGCTCAAGCACCGCGTGCTGTTTCTGCGCAACCAGGACATCAGCCACGCCGAGCACGTGGCGTTCGCCCGGCGCTTCGGCGAGCTGGAGGACCACCCGGTGGTCGGCAGCCACCCCGAGCACCCGGGCCTGGTGCAGATCCACAAGTCGCCAGAAACGCCGGTAGACCGCTACGAGAACGCCTGGCACACCGACACCACCTGGCGCGAGAACCCTTCCATGGGCGCGGTGCTGCGCTGCCTCGAATGCCCGCCGGTGGGCGGCGACACCGTGTGGGCGAACATGGTGGTGGCCTACGAGCGCCTGCCGGCGGACGTCAAGGCCAAGATCGAAGGCCTGCGCGCGCGGCACAGCCTCGAGGCCAGCTTTGGCGCCGCCATGCCCATCGACAAGCGCCTGGCGCTCAAGGCGCGCTACCCGGATGCCGAGCACCCGGTGGTGCGCACCCACCCGGAAACCGGCGAGAAGGTGCTGTTCGTCAACAGTTTCGCCACCCACTTCAGCAACTACCACACGCCTGAGCGGGTGCGCTTCGGGCAGGACTTCAACCCAGGGGCGTCCGAGCTGCGTTACCTGATCAGCCAGGCGACGATCCCCGAGTATCAGGTGCGCTGGCGCTGGAAGCCCAACAGCATTGCCATCTGGGACAACCGTAGCACCCAGCATTACGCGGTCATGGACTACCCGCCCTGCCACCGCAAGATGAACCGCGCCGGTATTATTGGTGACAAGCCCTATTGATGGGCTTGCCGTGAGGGTTGCGGTGGGCCCTATGGGTTTGCCGTGAGAGTTGCGGCGAACCCTATGGGCTAGCCGTGAGAGTTGCGGCGAACCCTATGGGCTAGCCGTGAGAGTTGCAGCGAGCATGAGATCGAGCGCCGCCC